>CAZZNU010000009.1:0-19036 GCA_964655925.1 Candidatus Woesearchaeota archaeon
TACTTTAATAAAAATCTGAGTAAGATTTTCTTCTTGATAAAAAGAATGAATAATTATAATGACATTAATAGAATAAAAATGCACTCGGACAAAGTTTCTAAAGATATAGAAAATATTTACAATAAATATTTTGACAATCATGAAATTTTAGGAAAAATAAACTTCTATTTTATGAAATCTAAATATCCTCTTAAAAGCACAATTGTAACTAAAATTTCATCCGAATATCCATACAAAATATTTGTCATAGCCGAGCAAGACATGTCAAATAAAAATATAATAAATATTTCAGGAAGATGCCAGAAAGGTAATGTAGATATCCCTAAAATGTTTAAGGAATCTATGAAAGGGTTCAAAAATTCAAACAGCGGTGGTCACAAAGCTGCTGCTGGTGGATCATTCCCTAAAGCATACTTAAGTACATTCAAAAATAGGCTAGAAAAGTGTAATGTGTAACTTTTACATTTATACTATTAATAACTTTTTCCTGCATATACTACGACATTAGATTTCTCGTTACAGAAGACACAATTTCCAGTACTAACATCTCGATTTTTATCAAACCTTATTCCTCTTATTTCTCCATCCATATCTTTTTCTAAATCCTCTGCACACTTTTCTCCTTCGGAATTTATATTACAAAAATTAAATTTAGCTATCTTTCCTTCTTTTAGTGTATTCTTAATTTTTTCTTTAGTCTCACACTCTATTATCCTATTATAAAAAAAATCATCTGCTCTCTTTTTTAAACGCAAGTCATATTCTTTTCCCATTTGTTCTATTTTTTCGACTATCTCTCCCACTCTTATTTTAACCTTATCTTTTGTATCTCTAACAGATATAGTTATCTCGTTATTTTTTAATTCTCTTTCACCTATTTCAATTTTAAAAGGCACTCCTTTCATTTCCCAATGGAAAAATTTCTCACCGACTCTTTTATCACTATTATCTATTTTGACATCAATATTATTTTTCATTAACACATCGGATATATTTTCTATCATTTTTACTATTTCTAATTTTTTACTATCACTATGCATAGGTATTATAACAACCTGATAAGGTGAAATAGAGTATGGTAAAATTAATCCATTATTGTCTCCGTGCAAAGAAATTACACTTGATAATATTCTAGAAATCGCTGGTCCATAGCATGTTTGCCAAACATATTTTTCTTCCTCGTTTTTATCTACATATTTTATATCAAAAGCTTCCGAAAAATGTTGACCTAAAAAGTGTGTCGAAGGTTGCTGTATTATTTTACCATCTGGCATCAAAGAATCGCTCCCCACTGTATAAACAGCGCCTGGAAACTTATCCCAGTCAGGCCTTCTCAAAGGTAAAAATGGAACACCAAATATTTTATGCATAACATTTTCTGTTGTTTCAATATCTTTTTGAACTTGTTCTTCAGCCTCCTTAGATGTTTCGAAACAGTCATGTGCTTCTATCCACCAGAACTCTCTTCCTCTAATCAAAGGTCTAGTTGCTTTTGTCTCATATCTAAAAACACTTCCCCTTTGGTACATTTTTAACGGTAAATCTCTATGACTTCTAATCCATAAATTATACATTTGGTAAAATTCTGTTTCTCCTGTTGGCCTTAAGGCTATTTTTTCTTCTCCTTGCTTAATCTCCAACCAAAAAACTTCCGGAGTGAAACCCTCAACATGACTTGATTCTTTTCTAAAGTTTTCTTCAGGAATTACCATTGGAAAGAAAGAAGGCTCATGCTCACTTTTCTGTAATTCAAGTTCATAAAATTTATACATTTTTTCAATTATTCTAGCGCCCCACGGCCTAATTACAATAAAACCTTTAACACCATATCTAATGTCTGCTATCTCTGCTTTCTGTATTATCTCTGAATACCACTCTGAGAAATTTCCTTCTTTATCAATATTAAATGTTATTTTGCTTCCCATATTCTAAAATAATTAAACATATTTATATTTCTTGTGTTCACTTTAATTATACTTGCTCCTGCTTTCTAATTGCCGTAGGGGATTCGCCTCCATGCCATGTAAATCTTGGACGAATTCTTATAGGATATATTCTCTCTGAGTTATCATCTAAAATTATAGCAGACCCTTTAAACTTAGGCAATTCTTTCATTTTTTCAGAAATGGTAGAATACAAATAAGATTGTGTTATATCATTCAAGGCTTTAACATCTAGAGCAGCAGTTACTTTATGAGACAAAACTATGTCTGACTGCGTTATAGCATCTGTATGTATTTTCCCTGGCTGTTGTGTTGCTAAAACCAAACTAATGCCAGGCTGTCTACCTTCTCTTAGTATCTGTATCAATGCATCAGATGCCGGTGTTTTAAATTCTTTAGGCAAAAACTCGTGCGCTTCATCTATAAAAATCCAAACTAGTGGCATATCTCTGACAATATTAAACATAGTGTAATTCTCACCGTGTCTCACAGATTGAACTTCTTCATATTTCCTAGATAGCATTCTTTCATTAAATAATTTTTTACAAACTAAAGAAATAACTAATGCTCTAACATTAAAATTGCCAATAGATGCATACATTGACAAATCAATAACGCTAGTTTGCCCCGCACTTATTAATTCTCTTATAGAAGTTCCTCTCTCCTCGTCAAATACTTTCCAATTCTCTGAAGCTCTAAAAAGAGCCTTCGCAGATTGTCTTTCATTTTGTGGTATATTTTTTAATGAATCAATTTCAGCATAAATATCAGTATATCCAAAACTACTCTTCTTTTTCTTTAAATTTGAAATAGCTTCTTCGATACAGACAGCTATTGAATTAGTAAAATTCAACTCAAATAAGCTAAGCCAATCTTGAATGTCTAGTTCTGAAAGCTTAATAGCAAATTCTGAATCAACGGAAATTCCTTTTTCTAGAAATTCGTTAAAATATCCAAAAGGTGCAAAAATTTTAACAGGTAGAGTTTTTGCAGATAATCCCCATTCTTTCAATAAGGCAGTATCTTTTTCATTTTTATATTTCATAGTCCAATATATTCCCATCGTATCAAATATTAATGAAGATATATTTCCTGATTCCTCCGTCCCTAAATCTGAAAGTGCTTCAGCAATAGTTCCTATTGTATAACTTTTCCCAGAACCTCTTTTACCAGCAATTAGAACAACATGCGTCCTTGCAATATCTAAATAAATAGGATTTGATAGCGAAGTGTAATTTCCCATCGTAACATATGTTTTCCCTATAAATGCAAGACCACGATTCCCAAAGTCTTTTTTATCTCCAACATTTCTTCCTACAATAACATCATACGACATATTTATGTTAAAAATTCAAACTATTTAAATCAAATGTCTCCCCACATAAACACATTAACAAGTCTAGGATTGTAATTAGTTAAATTACCAGAAATGATAATACTCTCTACATAAACTTGCTTATCATAAATTTCAGAGTAGTCATATAATTTACAAGGTTGTGCATATTCTTCCATAGGACATATTCTAAACTCTAAATTATACCCATATGGCACCTCCCTCGAAAAATATTCTTTTAACTCCGATTCATTACCTAGCAATATTATTTTTCTCAAGCTATCACTAACGGATATTTCGCTTAATATCTTTTTTTGAATGTTTTTTATTAATACACTGTCATCAAAATGTTCTACTTGCTGAGAATAAATTACCAATAAAACCGTCGAAAAGATAGTAACGGCTAATACTACTTCCATTATTCTTATCCATCCACGCTTATTTACCATACTCTAATTAAAAAAGTCTCGCTTAACAGTTCTCCTTTATCATTTATTAGGTTTCTAACATACTCTTTAGATACCACTTCTATTCCTTTGGGCACTTCTTTAATCATAGAAATAGTAGGAGTTTCTATGCTAAAATCCAGCTGTAATGGAACACCTAAAATTTTTTTTACTTCGTCATAATCTGAATAGTAATTATCACGCAATTCAGACAATTTATTGTAAGAAAATGCTTCGAAATCATATATTCCACTTACACTATGTGTATTAGAAAAAGGACACAATCCCCATCCTACTACATTACTAAAATCTTCTGAAAAATATATATAGAAAAACTCATCATTTGAGTATATATTTAATTTATCTTGTTCTACATTAGATTGTATTTTTTCTTCATCCAAATTTAGAACAATGCTTCCAATATTTTCATAATTTGTATCCACATTTATCGAAAAGCATTCACCATTGTTATTTTTCACACTTAACATCATCTTACGAACATTTATGTTAATTTTATTCTCTAAATTATGAAACACTCCATCAACAACAGACACTGTGAGCTTATTAGTTTTGTAAGGTTGCAAAAAGGTCATAACAAAAAAGAAAAACAATATAAATATAACACTTGCAAATATCATCTCCACATGATTACTCATACCTCTTTTATTCATATCAGACATAATTTGTATACATTTAAAATCTTTTCGAGATATGTTTGCACATTAAAGTTTATATTATAACTCTAGCTCCTGTTACAATTACCAATGTTATTGTTAATAATATAAAAGAATGTTTGATACCACTCTGTATTCTGCCTTCCGATATTTTCCCTATTATCAATCCAGCGAATACAGCCTGTGTTAGCAGTAATATTAATAATGGTAAAGAAAAATTTTCTAAATTGCTCTCAGAGCCTCCAGAGCTTGAATCTGGATTGTTAGATAGGACTGTTTCTGAACCTGTAAAATCTAACGCTATTGGTAAGATAGAATACTGTAGTACTAACATTATTACTATAAATACTAAAAATATTATGTATCCTTGAGAAATCAAACCAGATACAGAAGCTTTCTGTTCCTTTTTAATTTCTTCAGTTTGTGCTACTGAACCAGATACAGAATCTAATATACTTTCTATTTCCCCACCTGCTTTTTGCGCTTCAGAAATTAGTGTAACAGCCCTAGAAATTATTACGCTCTTAGTTTCTTTTGCAAACACCTTCAAAGCATTGTCTATAGGTATACCTAAACTCACTTGGTTCCCTAATTTTTTTATATGACTAGATAACTTACCATAATCTCTGTTTTGTAAATTTACTACACTTACATTTATCGGGGTTCCAGTCTTTACACTTTCTATTAAATCTCTAATGAACTCTAAAAATTTACTATCTTTTTCTTTTTGGACTCCTTGGGCAGAAGCTAATTTTATAATAAAGGGTAAAACTGAAATTACCAAAGAAAGTACTGATATAAAATAAAATAAATTTATCCCTATCTTATTCCTAAAGAAAAAAGCTACAATTATTACTATAACTGAAAATATTATACCAATATACTGTTTTCTTTCCATTTTCATTTTATATCGCTGGTTGTTTTAAATTTAATACAAAAATAAACACTACATTTAGTGCTATAACTATCCCGATAGTTAAAAACAATAAACTATTCAAAGACATTCCTCCTATGCTCAAATCAGCTACACTCATTATAATGAACATTAACATCATAATTAAAGGAGCTGCAATTAATATAGAAATATATATGTCCATAAATGTTCCAGCCATATCAATGTATTTTTTTCTCTCCAATTTGTAGTCTATTAAATAAGTTTCTGCCTTCTTTTCTAAGTATGTCTTTAAAGAGCCACCACTTGAAATATTAGTTGCCAACCCCAAAAGCAATTCGGACAATCTCTTGTTAGAAATAGTTTTAGCAACATTTATCAAAGAAGTTAACAAATCATACCCATAAACATTAACTTGATTCAAAACTTTTTTTAATTCTTTCCCTATAGCGTTGTATTCTTTAGACATTGCAATTATTTGAAAAATTTGAGTCGGTCCCATGTCTGACCCAGCTATTGCTGCCATATGTATAGTTGCAAATGGTAGTTCATTAGAAATTTTTTTTTGTATTGCTGACGCCTCACTGGATGGGTAACTGTAAAATAATCCAAAAGATAACAACGGTGGTACTAATATTGCCCAAATATATGTTATACCGATAACATTTAGAGAATAAAGTATTACATATACCAGTGTACCTAATACAAAAGAAGATAATGTAAAAAACATTGTGATAGATAAATAAGTTTGCAACAGTACACCAGCATTAGCTTTTCGTAAGTTCTCCCCCATCTTTTCCTGTTTCGGGACCATACTTTCAGATATTCTTCCAAAAAGTGTGTTAGCAATATAGGCTATTTTTTTTGACTGTAAAAAAGATTTACTGTCTTCACTTACATATGATACATTTCTATCCTCTTCCTTCTTAATCTCTGATACACCTTGAAAATTAGAGTACTCATCTTGATACAATAAATTCATAACTTCAATATTAAGATCTATTAATTGCTGTATGCTACCTTCACCTACACCATTTCTTTTAATCCTCTGAATAATTTTTTTTTCTTCTAGTATTATTTTTCTAATATTATTTATCATCTTGAGTAAGTACTTTATTTATTTCATTTGATACTTTTGTGATAAATTTTTTCACCTCAACTTTTCCATTTTCATCTAAGCTTTCATAATTATAGGTAGCTTTTTCCATAGAATTAATTAACTGTTCTAAATATTCTAAATTCACCATATACACCTCTTAAATCCTAGTTAAAAGTAATTTAAATTCTTTTCTAGCATATATACAAGAATTACTCGATGTCTTCTTCAAATCCTAAATCTTCCTCTTCATCTTCGTTTAAGCTCATAATTTCACCACTCTTTTCAATTTCTTTTGTCTCTGCTAGTTCTGACTTTTCTTTCATCTCATCAGTAATTACTTCAGTATCTATTTTTATCTTCTCAATAGCAACTTCTCTTTTAGGAGGAATTGGTTGATTTACAGTAATAGGCAAAATTCCACTATCCAATTCTTTTTCTGCAATTTTTAGCGGGTCATAATTGATAGTTTTTAATTCCTCTTTAGACATTTTAAGAAGCAACGGCGCATCCATTGCTATTTGTAGACCTCTAGCTCCTATAATTCTCGCTCTCTCATATTTTGTAAATTCTTTTTTTTCAGCTTTCATTCTTCAAACACCATTTTTTTGATTTTAGGGAAAAATTCTTTATGCTTATCTTTTATTATATCAAAAATTATATTTAAATCTTTCTCGGAAATCACACCAACTTTCCCCTTTTGAAGTGCCGTTATTCTAGGTTCTCCTTGAAAATCTCCAAAAGCTACACTTAATCTATATTCCGCTACACTCTCTTCTTCTTCAGTTGGATCTAGGACAATATTATCTCCCACCTTGTACATTGTCATGTTGAAAGATAATGCTTCCTTATTTAATGGTAATGGAGTATCTGTTAACTTATGTTCTAACTTATTAGTTTCAATATTATAAACTGGGAATTTTGCATTAGCCAATGCTATTAATGATGCTAATCCTACAACATCAAATAAGTTCCCATCGTCGTTAATAGCGATAATATCTACAAAAACTTGCCAAACTTTTTTACCTTCCTCTATACACAATTTTTTAAAATCAATATATCCTGACTCTCTTATTCCTCTATCTATTACTCTCGCTAATTCTATTGAATCTATCCCAGGCCTACCTAAATCAAACCCTTCTGAAGACATTGGATGCAATTCTACTGATGTCATGAATGTTCCAGAATCTGGTGAATCTGGATAAGGTTCTACAACACCTAATTTTACACCACAATAAACTTGTGTTTTCCCGAATTTAACTGAAACAGAACTCTCTGCATTGTTGCTGATATTTTTCTCTACTTCTATTTCTCTATAATCCAATAATCCTCTGTTATCAAATCTTATCCCTTGATTCAAGGCGCTAATTATTTTTGACTTTTGTAAGTTAGATATTTCTTTATTCATCTTTTATTTCTCCTATTCTTTCTTTTAATGTATTTGTTTGTACTTCTAAAACCTTTTCGCAAGCTTTTTTTCCCATCTTTATTACTTCATCCAATTCTTCTATTGAAATCTTTCCGTCCAATTGTAACAGTACAATGTCCTTTGACCTAGATGTTATAGCAATAGGTATATCTGTTGGACCCTCTCCTTCGCTAAAGTCCTCTTCAAATTTATCCACATCTACTATTAATGTTTTATCACATTTTCCAACTGCAATAGCTGATATCATTTCTTTCATTGGTATCCCCGCGTCAACTAGTGCCATTGCTGCTGCATTTATTCCTGCCACCCTCGTTCCTGCATCCGCTTGTGGTATTTGAATAAAAACATCAACAACTGAATTTGGAAATGCTGATAAGTCAACAACTGATCCTAATGCCCATTCACAAACTTTTGAAAGTTCCTCACTTCTTCTAGATGGACCAGGTCTTATTCTATCCCAAACTGAAAATGGCATCATACCATAACTTACTCTAAGTATTCCTGTTTTAGAATCTTGCATGTGTTGAGGATGTAATGTTCTTGGTCCTCTAACAACAGCTATAGCTCTAGTTCCTCCTGTTTCAAACATTGCAGATCCATCCGCTGAAGGAACAATACCTACTGCTGTCTTAATTGGCCTCAACTCATCAAATTCCCTACCATCAAGCCGTTCTTTATATAATGATTCTATTTTTTTATTCATTTGTTTCATCCTCCGTAACAATATCTTCACCTTCTATTTCCTCTACTATCTGTTTATTTGTTTCTTTATTTACATCAAATCCCAATTCTCTTATAAAATCTTCTGTCTTCTCTGTTAATCCAAAAATCACTGAATTATCTACTATGAAATTTATTATTTTTCTTACTTTTATTTCATTCTCTATACTATTACTTCTAATCCATATCTTCCCATTTTGACCTACAGTTAAATTGCACCCAGTAGAATCTCTAATCAATCTAACCATACTTCCCTCTTTCCCTATTATTCTTGGAACTTTATTAGGATTTACATCCATAAACATGCCATCTTCTATTTTCCCAAAACCTCTCATTTTAATAGATAAATCTATAGAGCGCCCTTTCACATCCCATACTCTAGCAATAATACTATCGCCATAGTCTAAGAAGTCTCTTAATTCGTTTTTGTTTATGTATCTAGGAGTTTCATTTAATGATAAAAAAGCACGATTAGGACCACCAAAATCAACTAACCAACCATTCATTGTAATATCTGAAATCGTTCCTATAATTGTATTTCCTCTCCTTGCAAAATATGTTCCAGATAGTGGTATGACTTTAATTTGTGTATCTACAATGCTAACAATGCCATATATCTTAGCAACAACATCATCTCCACTTCTATAAGTTCCATCGCTTGGAAGATAATTATTCCCACTAACGATTGTTTCTCCTGGAATTACTATTTTTCTCTCTTCTGCCATAATATTAATTCGAGAAATATTATAATGTTTTATTTATTTTTCTCGTGATACAATAATAAGAACTAATTTTTTGTTTATAAACTTTACGGGATATCACTGATTATTTTGCTTACTATAATTAAAATTTATATTTAATATGTTTTTAGCGTTATCCATTATTTGTTCTTGCACTTTTTCTTCTAAAACATTCTTTATTTTAGATATTTCTTTTATCGTTGTTAACACACTTGTAGAATCGTTTCTCATTCCTAATACTGGGGATAAATATGGAGCATCTGTCTCTGTTAAAATTTGTTCTAGAGGGACCAATTCTGTGAGCATTTTAAAGTGTTCCAATCTAGTAATTACTGCTGGAACTGTTAAGTACCATCCATTTTCTACAATTCTTCTGATTAATGATTTCTTCCCATTAAAACAATGCATAATAACTTTCTTACAATTATACTCCTCTAATATTTCAATACACTCTCTTTCCGCACCCCTTGAGTGAATTAATATTGGTTTATCTATTTCTTTTGATAGCTTTATTATTTTTCGAAAGTTTTCTATTTGAGCCTTCTTCATTTCTTCCGTTGGAATTATAACTTTAAAGTCCAGCCCTATTTCCCCTATTAAAACGCAATCCTCTTTATGTTCCTTAATCCACTCTATTTCTTCGTCTATTTCAAATGGTTCAATATCCCCCCTTGGACCATCATCATAAACCTCAGGAAAATCTTTTTTTATTGCATCTATTGGATAAATGCCAAAAGCTGCTAAAACATTATCATATTTTTTGGAGTACTCTAGAACTTTCCTATTAGCTACTGGATTAACACCAGAACTTACTATTAGTATACCTTTAGATTTAGCATTTTCTACAACAGAATCTCTGTCATCATCAAATTTCTGCATATCTAAGTGTGCATGAACATCAATATATCTCATAATAATACAACCAAAATTATCTTGCTGCATCAGCTTGTTTTTCCATTTCATTTTTCTTACTTATAGCGTAAGATTCATTGGAATTTTCAGCTGCTAACATTATTTCTTTAGCCAGTGATTCTGTTATTGTTGCTTTCTTATTGAACGCTTTATCATATGCTCCATTTGTAAAAAACCTAAGAACCAAATTCAACCTTCTTCTTGGAGAAATATCTACTGCTTGTGGGTATCTTGCACCACCATATTCTATTGCAGTAACTTCGTCTCTTGGCGCAGCATTCTCTATAGCTCTTACAAAAACAGCAATAGGATTTTCTTTCATTTTTTGTTCTATTATTTTAAACGCATCTAGGACTATTTCTGAGCATTTACCGTGCTTCCCTGTTATCCAAGATGTTATAATTCTATGTTTTTTCCCTCGAGAACCTGGAACTTGAAGAACATTGATTAATCTTTCAATGACATTCACTTTTGACTTTGATGGATCCCACTTGATTCTGCCATGACTTTTTAAAAGTAATTTAGGGGTAATGTTTATTACCTTTTTAAGAGATGGATCACTAACTTTAACATCACTTACATCAAATAAGCCAAAAACTTTCATTTCTACCATAACTACCTTCTACCTTTTTCAATCTTCCCCTGCCACAATCTGTCAAGAGGTTGATCATTTACTTTAACAACTTGGAATCTAACTCCAGATAAATCTCCTTTTGTTCTACCTTGCTTTCCGCCAATTCTTTCAATTATAACTTCATCATGCTCATCTACATACTTCTGAGCTAAGTTCCCAGGAATAAACGCGGTAACTTCTTTTCCTGTCTTTATCAACTGAACTCTACAACATTTTCTCATTGCAGAATTAGGCTGTTTCGCTTCTTTCTGAATTTTTTTCGTTACTATACCTTTAGCTTGGCTAGAACGTCCAAGAGGGTCATATTTTAATGTAATACCTAATCTCTTTTTTTTATGAGTTAAACGATTATCTTTGAAAACCTTTCTCTTTGTTTTTATCTTTCTAGCATTTGTCAATCCCATTGTATTAGTATTTGATAATTTTAATTTAAAAAGATTTGCCTATACAAACTTTAATCCTTTCTTTAAAACATCTTTTAGTATTTTACTTAACTGTTTTTCTTTATATCTATTCCTACCAATCAAATTCGCCTTACTCATTCGAGAAGCCGAAATGATTATATCCTCTTTAACCTCTATTTTATTTATTTCTACAGGTTCTATTAATCCTGCCACGAATTTTAATATTTGCGCTTCATCATCCTTCTTTGGCGTTGCTAAAATCTTCACTTTTTTCCCTACAATAGAACTTATCTTTTTAGCATTAATAGCTTCTTTCCCTATTGCCTTTGAAACATTCTTTGGTGGTACTAGATAAAACAATTGTCCCGTATATATAAATGAAAAGTTAGGTTCAACACCTGATATTTTAGAGAGTAAATTAATATACCTCATTTGTTGCATATCTATAATTGTAGCCATCTTACTTAATAGAAAATACCTCTGAAGTAAAGTTAAGATCTAAAAGCTTAGACATCTCTTCTTTATCTTTTAACATTTTATATTCTACTTTCTTCTCGTCAAGAACTTTTAAAGTGTTACTTCTAACATCCTTAGACACAAAAACATTTTTAATTTTTTTTATGTTCTTTAATGTTTCTTTGAGTCCAAAGTACACACTTTCATTCTTCATAGCTTCTTTTATATCATTTATGCTCATCTTAATTATTAATAATAATTTTATTTAAAGTTTGTCATTCTTTTGTTCAGCTCTGGCTAGTGATCCTGTAACTTTAACCAAAAGTCCTGGCAATCCAGTACCAACAGGGACTGGTTGGTTTAATATAACATTCTCAATTACCGAGGCAATATTATCGCTCTTACCTGTTTTGGTCGCCTGTACAAAGTGTTTCACTGGAGTTTCAAAAGATGCTCTTGCTAGTATTGAACTTTTGTCTCCTATTATTCCCATCCTAGTAATACCTTTAATTGTACCAGAAGAAGTCATTGTATCTGCCACAAGCATTGCATGCTTCTTATTTATATTTAGACCTTGAGAATTTATTACACTCTCTATTTCATTAATTATTGCTCCCCTAGCTGCTTCTATTCCTAGAATATTTTCTATCTCATGTATATCATTAGATATTACTCTAGAAGAATCTACTCCCTTGAACTTTAAGACATCTTTTAAATTAGAACCAGCGGTTAAAATTACATAGTCATTACTTTTCTTAACTACTAATACTTGAGATATTTTTTTTACACCTGACAAAATCACTTCTTTTATTTTTTCTTTTGTTTTATAAATAGTTTTAAAGTCTTCTTTAGACATCTCAAGTATAATTTGATTTGACGATTTTTTACAATCGAACCCCTTAGCATTTAGTACATCAATAACACTATCTAGCCCCATATGAATACTCTTAAGAGCGATAGGATCAATAGATATTATTATTATTTTTTCTCCAAAGTCAATAGAAATATTCGACATTATTTCCTTTAACTTAACCTCTTTTAGTTTCTCAGCAACCACTCTAGAATCTTTTTCATTATTATATTCATCCTGTAGATAGATTTCCATTGTTGGAGTTTTAGGCGTTTTTCTTGCATCTAGTATCTCTATTAGCCTAGGAAGTCCTGTCGTTACCTGCATCTCTGCAACACCAGCTGCGTGGAATGTATTCAAAACCATCTGAGTTGCTGATTCCCCGTAACTTTGAGCTGCTACTAGCCCTATTGCTTCTCCTGGTGATACTTTCTCATTTTTATGCGCTCCAGCTATATCTATTCCATCATTCCCGTATGAAAATTGAATTATAGTCTGAGATGCATCCCTAACAGTGCCATCATACGCCACAATCAAATCCTGTAAAGCATTAGCCAACCTTCTATATAGGTAACCAGATTTTGGTGTTCTAAGAGCAGTATCCATAAGTCCATCTCTTCCAGTCATTGCACCAAAAAACATTTCTACTGGTTTCATGCCTTCCATAAATGAACTTTTAATAAACCCTCTCGATTCTGGAGATAAATCCCCTTTCTCGAAAAAAGGAAGAGTCCTTTGAGTATATCCAAAGTCTATTCTGTGACCATTAAGAATTTGCTGTCCAACAGAACAAGCCATTTGTGTAATGTTTAGCATACTCGCTCTAGCCCTTGCAGTAATCATATTATGGACATTATTATTTTCATCTACTTCCGCTTTTAATAAATTACCAATATCCGTTCTCACTTCATTTAAGACCTGCATAATTTTTATCTCTCTAGTCTCTTCTGCCGTTCTTCCTGGCAATAGCTCTAACTTATCATTATAATAATCCTCTATAATCTGTTGTGCTCTATTATTAGTTGCTTCCATAATTTCATCAGTATGTTTTCTTACTTCTGCATCTATATTCATGTCTTCTATTCCTACTGAGAATCCATTTCTGGATAAAAATGTAGTACCTAACCCAAACATTTTTCTTAATATCTCCATTGTCTGAGATCTACCAAGTTCTCTATCTAAAACTTTTAAATCTCTACCACTTCCTTTCCTAAATCCAAGCGGTGTCATATTTTTTCCTCTGTATTCTTTTGGAAGGACCGCTTCAAAAACATCATTACCATCAACCAGATTCTTGTTCAAAGAAAAGTCTTCCACACCTATTGAATAAAGTAATTGAGCCGCCTCATATTTATCTATTTTTTTCTTGTTCAATAAGAAATTTCCAGTTGCTGCATCTTCAATTGTTCCCATTAAATTTGAATTATTTTTAGGAGAAAATAAGTTAGCATTCACATCTAACAAAACTTTAGCTTCTGCCAAAGCTTCCTCAGTTTGAGGTCCATGAATATTCATTTCATCCCCATCAAAATCAGCGTTATATGGGTTACAAGAAACAGGATGCATTCTAAATGTGCCAAAAGGTAATACTTTCACATAATGTGCCATTAGAGAAGCTCTGTGTAAAGAAGGGTGTCTGTTGAATAAAACTACATCCCCATCTACTAGATGCCTTTCAACAATATATCCTGGTTCCAATTCTTCTGATATTCCATCTTTCAAATCTTCAGTTATTCTTTTTCTTCTTCCATCTGGCCTTATAACATAGTTTGCACCAGGATAATCTTTAGACATAACTAACTGTTTACACCTTTCGATATTAATAGTAGTTACCTTTTCTGGTACAGTTATCACTTTAGCAACTTCAAAAGGCACTCCTATTTCATTTATTTTTAAATTTGGGTCTGGTGATATAACAGTTCTAGAAGAGAAATTTACTCTTTTACCTGCTAGGTTTTTTCTGATTCTACCTTCTTTTCCTTTTATTCTTTCTGTGATTGTTTTTAATGGTTGTCCGCTCCTATGTCTAGCTGGCGGAACTCTTGCTATAGAATTATCAAAAAAAGTTGTTATGTGGTATTGTAATAAGTCCCATAAGTCCTCTATGATTACCTCAGGAGCTCCTGCATTCAAATTTTCCCACAGTCTTTGATTAGCCCTTATTATGTCAGATAATTTGTGAGTTAGATCATCTTCACTTCTTTCACCTGACTCTAATGTAATAGAAGGCCTAACAGCTACCGATGGAACCAATAAAGAAGTTAAAACTGCCCATTCTGGCCTTAATGTTTTAGGATTTATTCCCAAGAGTTTCAAGTCCTTATCACTTACTTTAGTCAATCGTTCCCTAACTTCCGTAGGATACAACCTAATCTTTCCTGCCTTAAATGTAGAGGGTTTCTCTAGCTTTACTTTCTCTTGAACTATACCACAATGTGGGCATTTTTTTCCATCCTTTGCTTTTTTTGTTCTTTCAGTTAATGTTAAACTATCATCTTTTACCAATACTTTTCCACATGCTTCACAAGTACTTCTTAAGACTGTATCTATAATAGATATATATTTTATATGAATTACAGGTCTTGCTAATTCTATTATTCCTGGGTGTCCGAGACACTCTTTTAATCTCCCTCCACAAGTTCTACATCTAACTCCTGGTTCTACAGCGCCTAATCTTAAATCCATTAGTCCTCCATCAACAGGATACCCATCTACATCATATAATTCTGGAGTAACTATCTTAGCCACGCTTATCTTTTTTATTTCTTCAGGACTCAGCAAGTGAAAGTCCATTGATTTAATTTGTTTTCTTACTATATCCATCTTTATTCATACTTGTTTTTTAGTTCAAATTTAGTTAATAAATGTAATCCTTGCAATTCTTCTAATAATAGTTTAAAAGCATATGACATCTCTACTGGTTCAACTTGATTTGAATGACACAAACTACAAACTCTCTTTTTGTGTATCTGATCATCGACAACTAAAGAACCACATTTAGAACAAATATGCACAACTACTTTATCAGAATCGTATCTTTCCTTTAATAGTAAAGAGGCTCCATGCCCTACTAATGCTTGTTGTTCCATCTCTCCTAATCTTAGAGCACCTCCTCTAGAACGCCCTTCAACCGGTTGTCTTGTTAATAAAGCTATTTTTCCTGATGCCCTTGCGTGTAACTTATCTGCCACCATATATTTTAACTTCAAATAGAACATACTTCCTACAAAAATTTTTACAGGCATTTTTTCACCAGTTATACCATTATAGAAAATTTCTTTACCATTTTCTCTAAATCCCAATTTTCTAAGGTTTTCCTCTAATGAAGAGAGTGTTTCTCCTGAGAATGGAGATGCATCTACAATCCTGCCAGACAATGCCGCAACTTTTCCTGCTAATATGTCCATAACATATCCCATAGTCATACGAGATGGAATTCCATGGGGGTTAAACATAATATCTGGAGTTATACCCTTACTAGTGAATGGGATATCTTCTTCTGGCACAATAGCTCCTATTACACCTTTTTGTCCATGTGGACAAGAAAATTTATCTCCTAGTTCAGGAACCCTTAATACTCTTGTTCTAACCTGCACTACTCTATTACCTTCTTTATCTTGGGTAATAAACACTGAATCTATAACCCCGTTCTCATCATCTCTAATTGCAGTAGAACTTTCTTTTTTATTTTGAATAGAAATTTCTCTTGCTTCGCTTAAAAATTTAGGTGGAGAAATCTTACCGATAACGACATTTCCGCCTTTCATATCTGCTTCTGGGAATACTATTCCATCATCCTCTAGATATTTATAACTCTCTTCCATTCTATATCCAGATATATCTTTATCAGGCACACAAATTTCATCAGCTAATCCTCCTGCATAATGTAACTCTGTAGAAGCGTAAGGTCTAAATTTAGTACTTCTTGCTAATCCTCTATCAATAGAAGCCTTATTTATTACAATAGAATCTTCAACATTATATCCATCATATGGCATGACAGCTACAACCATATTTTGTCCAACTGGATGAACATTTAAAGTGTCATAAATGAAACTTCTAACTATTGGCCTTTGTGGATAATGTAATATAGAAACATCGGTATCCATTCTAATTAAATAGTTTGCAGTATATATCCCCAATCCTTGTCTATAAGCTCTAGAACCACCTTTTACTAGCCTTGCAGGTGGATTGTGATTAGCAAAGGGTATCATTGCTACACTAATACCTAAAACATCTATGCCATCTATCTCCATATGTGTATGTTTTTCAGACAATGCTCTTTCATTAGCAGCAATAAGACAATCTTCTTCTTCACCAGCATCTAAATATTCTAAAATCCCTTGATTAAATAAGTCATCCCAAGATAACGCTTCGTTTTTTAGCATTTCTAAATGTTCTTTCCTTAATTTAGGCACACCGTTTTCAACAATAATTAAAGGTCTCAATACTCTGCCAGCCTCACTGTTTAAGAAAATCGTGTTTAATGAAGGGTCAAATTTAATAGACATTTCTATTGATAGATTTCCATGTCTTCTTTCATCTCTTACACTTATAGTAAACTCTCTAGCATTATCAACAAATCCTACAAACCTACCGTTCAAAAATACATCAATTAAACCACCGTCTTCATTTAAATTACATCTTCTTAACACTTCCATAATTTCCTCATGAGATATATAACATACATTTGCAATTCTAGCTAACAGTGCTAAATTTTTTCTTAACCCAATTTCACTTCCTTCAGGAGTCTCTACAGGACAAAATCTCCCATAATGTGTTGGATGTACAGTTCTTGCTGCAAAATTTTCTTGTTCTCCAGCTAAAGTTGAAGTTACCCTTTGTAGTTGACTCATCATAGCAAAAGAGTTATTCTTGTCCATATTTTGTGTTACACCTGTTCTTTCTCCAATCCAAGAACCCGTTGCTATTGCAGATTCTATTCTATGCGAAAACAGTGTCGATTTTGCCAATGTTTTTATAGAATAAAATTTTCTCCTCTTAACTGTCTTTTGCAATGAATGTTGCATTTCTCTTAATAAAATATTCATATTCACTCTAAATAAATCAGACAATAAATCTCCAGACATCCTAATTCTTTTGTTTGCATAGTGATCTTTATCAGTTATTGATTCTCTAGGGCTTTCTTTTGCAACATAATATTGTTTAATAAACTTGCAGAGAGTTCTTGCTTTTTCTATTCTAGAGTTTTCATTTAAGCCAATATGTGGTAAGAAAAATGAATCTATCCTTTGTAATGTTCTAGAAAGAATCTCTTTAGTCGTTCCTTGCAATGCATTCTTTTCAGCTATCCACATCAAAGCGTCATTTTGACTGCCAATTGATGAATACTCATACATATTTACAATTAAACTATCAGTCTCTTTATCTATCAATTTCGCAATTTCAGCGTCTGAAGTCAACCCTAAAGATTTTAATAATATAATTGCTGGTATATCTTTGAACCTCGAAAAAGACACATTCATTATACCATCCGCATTCTCTACTAAAGACATTGGAATCTTATACGAGCCTCTCTGAGAAAACAACCTTAACATTAACACTTTTTTTGTTTTTTGAAATTCTATAAAAGTCTGATTACTAGCCAAGTCTTCAGCCATAATCATGACTCTCTCATTTCCATTAATTAAGAAATACCCACCGGTGTCTTTTGGATCTACATAATTTGCTATTAATTCTTCCTCCGACATTCCATGCAAATTACAAGCCTTACTTTTTACCATAATTGGTATTCTACCCATATCTACAGTAGCGCTTTCCGCCTGACCTGCATAATTTATGTTAATTTCCAATTTTATTGGGGCAGAATATGTTAAATTTCTTAATTTAGACTCCGCAGGTGTGATTCTTTTTTCAGCACCGTCTGACTCCACAATAGTTGGCTTTCCTACACTAATTTTTCCCAACTTGATTTCGAAATCTTCGTCTGGAATATTTGCAGAAAGTTCATTAACAATTTCTTGCATTTTATTTTCGATAAAATCATTAAAAGAACGGATGTTTGACTCAACTAAAGAATAATTTTTTAAATAATTTTTAATCAAAACATGCTCTTTATCCATTAAATAACAACTCTGTAATAAACAGAATCCTCCCTTTGAATTTCAATAACATCTCCTTTCTCTAACTTTTCCCCTAATCCAGAATCTTTTGATGATATTTTTGGTAACTGTGCGTGACTAATATTATACTTATTAAGTATAATTTCTACCTCATTCGCGTCAAGCTTCTTATATTTTGGCTGTAAAATGTGTGTCATCTTTTATTAGAGAATTTACCCTAGTGAAATTATAAAAACTTCCTTTAAAAACTTTTCGGATGGTAACATCCTTGCAACTATACAATTGCTATTCAATGAAAAACTTCTCACGAGATTTTATCCTCTAATCCATTTTCCTAAATTAACTAAAGCTTCATTGTTTTTATTCTTTTCTAATATAATTATATAATTTATTAAAAATATTATTTTTTATTATAATAATGTAT
>CAZZNU010000010.1:0-18014 GCA_964655925.1 Candidatus Woesearchaeota archaeon
AGCTTAATATTATTTAATCTATGGTAGAACTTTGGGATCAACAGCTTATATTAGCGAAGTATCATTTATCAGTTGCGAATAGATTAAGAGATAATTTTTCTGTCCATGGTGATAAAAGATTAATCATAGCTATAATAAATGAGATGGCAATATGTTCAAGTCATCTAATAAATTCTTATTTGCTCTATTTTCATGTTAAATTTAATATGAAAATCTCTAAGCTTGCAAGTGAAAGACTAAAAACGCTAGAAAGAGGAGCCCAGAAGGGTATTCTTGAGATTGCAACATATAATAGTTTAGTGAAGATTATAGAAATAAAAAAGGCTCAAAAAAAATCTCCCGTAGAGTATAGAAGAAATACAAAAATATTATTGCTAATAAATAAAGAATATATTTCAATCTCAATAGATGATATTAACAAAATGCTAAGCGATTTAGAAAAAGTAATTAAAGAGTTCCCAAATTAAAATTCTAATTCAAAATTGCCAAACTCTTTTTTTAGTATTTCTAAATCTTTAAAGTTAATTTTGTTTTTTTTATTTATTTGAGTGGACATCTGAGATTCTAAGTCTTTGGCATTTGAATCCACTATTTTGTTATTGACTATCTTTCGAATGTTGCTCTCACTTAGTATAAAAGTATCTTTTAAGAAAATTATATTCACCTTTTTATCTTTAATAGAAAATTGGTTTCTTGAGGCGAATAAAAAATCACATCTTTGGGTGTACTCTATTAAAGCGTTCATTACTTCACTTGACAATCTTCTAACTTTTTCTATTTCTTTGAAATATTTAGTGCCTTTTTCTTTTTCTATTTTTTCTTTTGAAACTTTAATATATTCATTGAATTCATTACAAATTTTTACGACATACTTTATATTTTCTAAATATCTTCTTGGGAAGTTTCCTGTTTTAATAAAATTTTTATCAAATTGCTTCATAATGCTAGCTTCTTCTTTTTCATGAAGGATAGAAGACAACATTCCAAATAAGTCGTTGTATATTTCATTTATAGATTTTTCTTGATTCCTTTTCTCGATTTGCCATCTTAGTTCCTTGAGCCTTTTTATGTAATTTATAGCATCTTTTGTTAATCTATCTACGAATTCTCCGTTGATATCCTTAGGTTTTATTTTTCCATGTTCAAAACCTTTGTAATACTTCACAGCAATTTCATCAAGTGTATCTGCATATTTTTCTTCCAGAAGCTTTTCTTTGTTCACAAATATTTCCCTTAGAGATTTGGATGTATCTCTTGGACCCTGTGGCATTGAGCCGTATAACATTAATAATCCTTGAGAGGGGGTGAGTGTTGACCAATACAAATCATGAATGACAATGTCTAATAATTTTCTATCTACTATTTCTCTTAGCTTGTCACCGGTAGACATAAACATTTCAATAGCCTCTGGAGAAGGTTTTATTCTTCCAGACCTTAGTAAGTTTTTCCATGGTAAAAAAGCTCCTCTGTCATACATTGGAATTCCATCTCTGATAAAAGTGAACATTATAGGATGGGCATCTTTAATGCTTTCCCAAAAATCAGTCATAAGATAAGTTTGAACATTTAAGTCTATCTTTGCTCCTCCTATAGACATTGATTCTCGCACAAATGACAATATAATTCCACGTAATTTTTCTAATAATTCAATTCTTCCCATCTTTTTTACATCAGTGTCATCTATTACTACAAAAACATCTACATCGCTAGATTTCACAGAATCTCCCCTTACAAAACTTCCACCGATGACATAGGCAGTTACATATTTTTCAAATTTTCTCAAAACCAAGTTTTTGTGTATTTGAGAGATTCTTAATGATGCTAAAAAATTATTTTTATCAAAAAAGGGAAAACTCATAGAAAAAGCTTCGAACAATTCGAACTTAGAATCTAATCCAAAGTTCCAAAAATCAATAGGTGTAAATAGGTGGACCCATATTTTTTCATTAATTTTAGAAGTGATTAGTATTATTTCGGATTTAATTTTAGAAATATCTTTATATTTGTTTTCAGGGACAATTATTAATAAATGTACTAATCCCTTTTTAGTATATTTTTCTTCTACTTCAAATTCTTCTTCTATAACTTTTGAAGCTTGGGCAGGAGCTAATGAAATTGCAGTTACAAATTTGTATTTTTTCTTAATCTCATCAGATATTTTTTCCAAGTCTTTTTGTAACTTTTCGTTATCTTTATTTTTAACAGTGCTTTTAATATCATTAGGTATTTTAGACATTTTAATCTCGGAGGGTGTGTGATTATTTTTTAGATTTTCTTCAACAGAATTATAATTATTTGTTGTCATTATTATTTTAATTTAAGGGGCTTTAAATTATTTGTGTTTTAGTAATCGGTTTACGGTAAACAGTAAACGGTAAACGGTTGACGGTAGACTGTCCACTGCTACGCGCGAAAACATTTTAAATACGCGCGAATTGAAGTTTCTATGGAACAAATTAACTTTTATGATATAGAAAAAAAATGGCAGGCAAGGTGGGAGGAGAGTAAGATATTTAATGTGAAAAAAGATGATGGGAAGAAAAAATATTATGTTTTAGAAATGTTTCCTTATCCGTCTGCGTCGGGGTTACATATGGGGCATACTTTTAATTATACGATAGGAGACGTCTTTTCTAGATTTAAAATTATGCAAGGATACAATGTACTTCATCCAGGAGGATTTGATTCTTTAGGACTTCCGGCAGAGAATGCAGCAATAAAAGAAAGTATTCATCCAGAAGATTACACTAAAAACTCAATTGCTAATTTTATTAAGCAGCAGAAGAGGTTAGGTTTGACGTATGATTGGGAAAGGGTGATTAATACCTCAGATCCTAAATACTACAGGTGGGATCAATGGATTTTTTTAAAGATGTTTGAGAAAGGACTTGCTTATCAAAAAGAAACAGCTGTTAATTGGTGTACTGACTGCAATACTGTTTTAGCAAATGAGCAGGCACAAGGTGGTTTTTGTGATAGGTGTGGAAATAAAATAGAGATAAGACAACTAAAGCAATGGTTCTTGAAAATCACAGATTATGCAGATAGATTATTAGATGGACATAAGAACTTGAATTGGCCAGAGAAAACGATTACAATGCAAAAAAATTGGATTGGAAAGAGTGATGGTTACGAGATAGAATTTAATATAAATGATAAAAAATGGCCAATATTCACAACGAGGCCGGATACTATATTTGGTGCAACATTTATGGTAATTTCTACACAACATAAAAACCTGATGGAATTAGTAACTTCAGAGCAAAAAGAAGAAGTATTAGAATTTTTGGAGAAATTAGGAAGTGTTTCAGAAAAAGAAATGGCGATTATGGAAAAGATGGGAATTTTTACAGGCTCTTATGCCGTTAATCCTGCAAACGGAGAAAAAATTCCAGTATATGCTGGTAATTTTGTGGTCGCTGATTATGGTGCTGGTTTAATTATGGCAGTTCCTGCTCACGACCAGAGAGACTTTGACTTTGCAAAAAAATATGGAATAAATATAAAGCAAGTTATCGATGGGGAAGATATTAGTGACAATCCATATCCAGGAGATGGGGAACTTATGAATTCTGAGGTATTTAATGGGATGGATAATGAATTAGCTAAAGAGGAAATTTTTAATTGGTTAAAAGAAAAAGGCATTGCAAAAAGAGCTGTTAATTATAGACTGCGTGACTGGTGTATATCTAGACAGAGATATTGGGGAACGCCAATACCTTTGGTAGAATGTGATAAGTGTGGGGTTGTTCCTGTTCCAGAGAATCAACTTCCAGTAGTATTACCTAAAGATGTAATATTTGGGAAAGGCAATCCTCTACTGACAAAAGAAGATTGGCTAAATATAGATTGTCCTAAATGTGGAGGTAGAGCAAAACGTATTAGTGATACAATGGACACATTTGTAAATTCTTCTTGGTATTTTTTAAGATTTTGTGATTCGACAAATAACGAAGAAATTTTTTCAAAAGATAAAGTAGCATATTGGATGCCTGTTGATTTGTATATAGGTGGAGCAGAACACGCTTGTATGCACTTATTATTTCATAGGTTTTACACTATGTTTTTGTATGATATAGGTTTAGTTGAATTTGATGAACCAACACCAAGATTATTTCATCAAGGCATGATAAATGATGAGCAAGGAGAAAAAATGTCAAAGTCAAAAGGAAACATTATAGAACCATTAGAAACTATGAAGAAATACGGTGTAGATACTACAAGGTTTTTTATGATTTCAGAAGCATCTCCAGAGAAAGGATTTAATTGGTCAGAAAAAAACATCCAAGGAAGTTTTAGATTTTTAAGAAAACTTTCTAATATACTCAATGAAGTAAAAACTGGAGAAGATTCAAATGAGATATTATTGATATTAAACAGTACTATAAAAAATGTAACGGAAAAAATAGAAAATATAGACTTTAGAAGTGCATCTATAGACTTAAGGGAACTGTACAATAAAATAATAAAAGAAAAAGAAGTTAGCAAAAAAACCATTGAAATATTTTTGAGATTGTTATCTCCATTTTGTCCTCATATTTGTGAAGAGTTATGGGAAAGGTTAGGGCATGAGAATTTTGTTTCTTTAGAAATTTGGCCGAAAACAGAAGAAGTAAAATTAAAGAAAATAGATGATAAAGAAAAATACAATGTTAATGAAACTATAATTGATAGTGTAAATTTGTTGAAGGAAAAATATGATATTAAAAAATTATATGTTTATGTTATGCCGTTTGAATATAGAGAGGTTAATAATAAATTAGTTGAGAGTAAATTTGAATTTCCTGTAGAAATTTATGCAGTAAATGATTCTAACAAGTTTGACCCAGAAGGCAAAGCTAAAAACGCAAAACCCAAAAGACCTTCATTTTATTTTTAGTTGAGTGCAATATTAAAATGCTACTTGTAAGGTTTTACTAAAGCTTATATATTATTATTTGTTCTTGTTTTTAAGATCCTGTAGTCTAATGGTAGAACACGTCGTTGACTTCGATGAGGCCCAAGTTCGATTCTTGGCAGGATCATCATAATAAGACTTAAAAATGATAAAGTTTAAGTGTTTTAATGCCTGTATAGCTCAGTGTTAGAGCATCTGCCTTGTAAGCAGAGGGTCGGGGGTTAGAATCCCTCTACAGGCTTAAACTAAATGTTCCAGAACCCACTAACAAGAAATAAGATTTTTATAAACTTGTTAAAGCGGGTTTTTGTTTTTTTGTTAATTTTTATTTATTTCTTCTAAAATTGCTTCTTTTGTTTCTTCGTTAAACCCAGAGAATGCTCTTTGATTAATAAATATTATTGGGTAGTATCCAAAGTTAGTTGAGTATCCTTCACTTTTATCGTACTCGTTAACGTATTTCGCTAGTAATAGTCTAAAGTTTTCTTCTTCTATTAAGTGCTCTTCTGTTGGGTAAGTAATTGTTTCTAAGAAATTAGTAAAATCAACACACATTTCTCCTAACCCGTTATGAAAGTAAATTACTTTTCCTCTCGCATTTAATGCTGGAACTAGTTCTAGTTCTTCTAATGGAACTATTGGAGTTGGTTGCATATATTTCACCTCGTCATTAAATGGGATGTCTTTGTAATCTGCACTAATTTTCTTAACCTCTTGTTCCCATTTATCAAAGCTCTTCCAATCTACTTTTGGCGAATTAATTCCTTCTTTGTAAACATCCCACCAGTCTGTTCTTGTTCCGCCTATCTTTACATGCGATACTAGGACTAAATCTTCATAGTCTTCACTTAGTGTTTCGTGGAGTATTTCTGCGAATTCATTAGCGTTAGCTCCTCTATCAAATAAACTAGAGTCACACAGTGAACCTGAGCCCATTTCGCCAAACATCATGTTTGAAACGAATAATATTTTAGTGTTGTACTCTGTTGGAGAGTAAATAGCTGCTTCTAGTCCCGTTCCTCTACCTAAAATATATGGTATTTTTAACTCATCAGCTGCTTTTAGTGTATTTTCATCATAAGCAAAGTATTTTGAACTAAATATTTTTAGGGGAATACCAGTAACGCTTTCTAAGTACTCTTTGTATTCCTTCATTATTTCATATTGTTCCTCATAAGGCATTCCCCAAAAAGGCGCTTCTCCATATCCAGTTGCTATTTCGTGGCCTTTCTGGCTTAGTTTTCTAAAATAATCAGGGTATAATTCCAAAACGAATCTTTCTGGTTTTACTATTGCTTTAAAATCTTTTGAGTCTAGTTCTTTTTCCCATTGGTAGAACCCGTCAATATTTCCACTGTTCTCGGATAATAATATCACTCCGTTTATTTTCTTTTTCAGAATCAAATTGCCATTTGGTTCTTCTGAAGTTTGATTAATCAATCCTGAAAAAAATAATCCAATTATTGAAACTAAGACAAGTGCGGTAATTACTAAAGCTAATTTGTTTTCAAAAATCTTTTTAAAATCCATTTTACCTTATGAATTAATATTCATAACCTTATTTAAATCTTCCTTTCTTGGAGGAGGAATAATGTTTTTCAATATATCAGACTTAGGTTTTTTTAATATGAATTTTTACCATTCAATTGTCTTAGGTTGTCTTTTGATATATTGAAAATCGCCTTGTAATTCATAAACCTCTAGGCTAGAATTTACCTGGTCGTCAAAGTATCTTAATTGATACTCTCTACTATTTTCAGGATTATAAAATTCTATTATCATTTCTTTTGTTGTTTTATGATCTATAAACAAAAAGTGGCTATCAACAATCATTTTTTTACCATTAATAAAAATCGTATCATCTTCTTTTATTTTAGAAATGGGTTTAGTTTGTTTCAATATTTTTATAGAGTCGATAGTTTCCTCTTCCATATAGTTTGAAGAAAGTGAATCTTTAAAATCTTTATGTCTATTTTCAGGTAGTTATTAATGAGATTATAAATATAGAGATTTTTTAGTAATAATGCGCGAAAACAATAAAAATGGGTGTGAGATAGTAATAGCATGGCATCAACTAATCAATCTCCTTTTTACAAAAGAGCTGAAGAAGAGTTTTTTTTAGCTAGAACTGATGAAGAAAGAATAGCTTGCTTAGAAGTCATGATAAAGGAATGCCCGAAACATAAATCATCAGAAAATATGTTACGTAATTTAACTAATAGATATAAGAAATTAAAAGAGTCTGTTGAAAGGAAAAACAAAACTGCTAAGGGAGGAGGACAGCAAGGAATAAAAAAATCAGATATGCAATGTGTTTTATTTGGGTTTCCCAATGTCGGTAAATCAGAACTGTTCAACATATTAACCGAGGACAATCCAAATTCGAAAGTAACTAATTATCCATACACAACAAGCGAACCAATTATAGGTAGTTTTGACTATGAAGATGTGAAAGTACAAATAATTGACGATGCATCTATTCCCAATCAAAATAAATCTATAATAAATGTTACAGATACATTACTAATAATATTCAATGATTTAGAACAACTTGTGGAATTAGAAAAATTAGTATGGAAATCAACCTCTAAGAAAATTTATGTTTTAAACAAAATAGATTTATACTCAGAAGGCGAGTTAAGAAAAATAAAAGCAACAATAAAATCAAAATATAAAAATTTTGATGTTGTCTATTTTTCAAAGAATTTTACGAGAAATGAAATAGAGTCATTTAAGAAAAAAATTTTTGAATCTTTTCCAGTAATTAGAATTTATACTAAGGAGCCGGGTAAAGAACGGAGTGAAATTCCAATGATATTAAAGAAAGATTCAAAAATTGAAGATGTCGCAGAAAAAATATTGAAGGGTTTATCTAAAAAAATAAGTCAAGCGAGAATCTGGGGGCCCTCGTCTAAATTTCCTGGGCAGTTAGTTGGAATTAAATATCAGCTTAGAGATAAAGATATTGTAGAATTGAGGTAGTGACATGATTTTAAAGTTACAACAAATATATTTAAATAAAAATTAGCATTTTAGAATATGGCTCCGAAGGGTGAAAAAAGAAGTTCAAGTGTTCCTCCAATTGTTCCTAAAATGGATTTGCCTTTATCTCATTTAATTGTTCCAGTATCAGAAAATAAAGAAAATGATCTAATTAAAAATACTCCTTTGTTTCCAACATCAACACAAGAAATTAAAGTAAAAAATAAAACAGATTCATTTTCAGAAGAAGATAAACCATTTTTTGTTAGAATAGATAAATTCAATCTTTCTAAGGCCAGTTTTTTAAACATAAATAAAAAAATAAATGAACTAGAAGAAATAATGTATACATTTGAAAAAATCAGGGAAAAAGAACAAAGAGACTTAGAAATATGGAAAGAACAATTGACATCTATAAAAGAACTTTTATCTGGAGTAGATAGAGAAATGTTCGGGAAATTATAATATGGCATCAAAAGAGGAATCTGTATTTGTCCCTGTTAGTTTTGAAGATTATAAAAAAAATAAAATTAATTGTTTACAGGCACAACTTCAAATCAAACAAAATTTACTATTTATAAGAAAAATTGAGGAGCTTAGACAATTAAAAGATGACTGTATAGCTCAAATATTAAAAAAAACATCTGAGATTAAAAAAGAAATTAACAAATTTGAAACACAATTACCAAAGAGTACTAATGTGAGTGAAAAGTCTGGCAAAATCCGTGTGACTAAGAAGTATCCTACAAAATTAGACGAGGAATTAAAACTTATCCAAGACAAATTGCGTGCTCTTTCACAATGAAAACTCTTCTAATAATAGATGTGATATTTTTTCTACTAATTATACTTGGAGCAATTAGCTTATTTTATAATGAAAGTGCCTCTGGAGTTGTAAAAAAAATAGATTATGGAAACAATAAAATCACTATTGAAATAGAAGGAGAAGATAGGGGCATAGTTATATTTGATAATGGGAATTTAAATGTGAATAAAGGGGACAAAATATTTGTTTCTGGGAAAGGAGATGTGTATAGGCAAATGAAGCAAATAATCCCAGACAAAATTTTGAAACTGAAGTAGTTTATCCATTTTTTTGTATAAAGATAAAATATTTATTATTGAATATATATGGATGTTATTACATTTTCTAGTATTAATTTTTGGAGTAATTTCTGGAACGATAACTGGTTTGTTGCCTAGTATCCATAACAATCTTGTTACAACTATATTATTAACTTCTGGTTTTTTGTATAAAATTCCAACGGACTTAGCAATAATATATGTGGTTGCTATTTCTGTTACCCATACATTTGTGGATTATATTCCTAGTGTTTACTTCTTTTCAGTTTCTGCAGATAGTGCAGTTTCTTTTAATTCAAGTCAGCGTTTATTTAATTCGGGACAGGCACATTTGGCGATAAATAATACGATTAAAGGTTCTATAATTGCAATTTTTGTCTTTTTAACTTTTTATATTCCAATGATATTATTTGTGCCGAAGATATATTCTAAATTAGAAATAATGTTTCCATGGATGTTGTTTTGGATTTTGGTGTTGTCTGTTTATAGAGCTAAGTACAAGAAAGAAACGATTTTTGTTATTTTACTTTGTGGTATGATTGGATTTTTTGCATTAAATTCTAATATAAATCAACCTTTGTTGCCGATGCTAACGGGGTTTTTTGGTGTGTCAAATTTATTTTTGTCTAAAGAAAATAAAGATGTTGTGGAGCAGAAAATAGGTGAGGAAATAATAACAATAAAAGAAATTAAGAGGATATTCTTGAAAATATTACCTATATCTCCTTTTTGTGCATTGTTACCTGGATTTGGAGCGGGTCAGGCGTCTATATTAATTCCCTCAAAAAAGGACGACAAAGAAGTTATGACTTTACTTGGGGCGATAAATACTTTAATTTTATGTTTATCATTTTTTACACTTTTTATTGTCAGAAAGAGTCGGAGCGGGGCCGCTGGAGCAATAGCTCAAGTTACATTTCTAAATGAGGAGAGTATATTGATGGTAATTTTTTGTGTTCTCGTAGTTTCTGTTATTGCTGCGTTTACTACTAATTTAATTTCGAAGAAGATGGCTAAAATGGTTAGTAAAATAAATTTATCCTTGATGAAAAGAATAATTTTAGTTTTGACGTTTATTCTTATATTTGTGATATGTGGATTTTATGGTGTAATATTATTTATTATATCTATATTGTCTGGTATACTCTCTTCTTATTTTTGTATAAATAAAAGTAATATGATGAGCTGTACTTTGATTCCCACAATATTTTACTATTTGCCTTTTATTTAACAAAACTGAACTTATGAAAACATATATAAATATTGAAACTTGTTTTAATTTATGATAACGATTACGGAAATATTAAACACATGGAATAATGTTGGAATATTCTCGTATGTTTTACCTTTCATGTTAATGTTTGCAATCATATTTGCTATATTAGAAAAAACCGCTATTCTTGGAAAAGATAATAAGGCTATAAGTGTAATCATTTCTGTTGCAACTAGCTTAATGGCTTTGCAATTCGATTTCGTGTCTACATTTTTTGCAACTATTTTTCCTAAGTTTGGCATAGGATTAGCTATTTTTTTGGTATTGATGTTGTTTCTAGGTTTTTTCATTCCAGAAGGTGATGATAGAAAAAAAATTGACAAATGGATTGGGTGGATATTAGCCTTGGGAATAATAGCATGGGCAGTATTTAGTTATTTTCAGTGGACGGTTGCATATCAAAGTTTTGCTTTTTGGTTCAAGGATTATTTCTGGACATTGGTTTTGCTTGTAGGAATGGTAGTATTGATAGTTTTAGGTGTTAAAGGCAGTGAGTCGCCAAGGAGGAATTAAAATGGCGGTAGGAGGAATTTCTATAATAAATTATTTTTTACCAATCTTTTCATTTTTATTAGTATTTATAGTCTGTTATGCTATTTTACAGAAGACAAAGGTTTTAGGTGAGAGTAATCATGCGACAAATCTGTTTATATCTTTAATTCTCTCAAGCTTTTTTATAGTTCAAACGCAAATGGTTGATTTTGTCCAATTTGCTTCTTCGTGGGTGACAGTATTTGTAATAATAATGTTTTTCATCTTCCTATTACTTGCATTTGTCCCAGAGAAGGATATACTCTCAAAAATCTTAGGTGGTGGAAATTGGTTCGGATGGGTTATTTTAGCACTTGCAATAATATTTTTTATAAGTGCATCTACTTACATTTTTCAATGGACAGTAAATATTAGTAGTGCGCTGTCTTGGATGAATAAAGAATGGTTTCAATTTGCTTTATTAATAGTTATTTCAGCAGTTGTTGCAAGTATGATAAAGAAGTAAACGGTTAACAGTAAACGGTAGACAGTAGACAGTAAACCGTTGTAGGTAATATAATGGAAGAAAGGAAAAGTAAAACATTAGAGAGAAGGTTGAGAGGACTGGAATGTGAAAATTACAGAGAGTTAAGGTATTTATTAGATAAGGGATTAGAACTACCTGGAGATTTAAAATATTGTGTTTCTTGTAATGCTCCAGAGAATTGTTTAAGATACAAACCTAAGGGGTGTGATGAAGATATCGTATGTAATGGGTATGATGGTAGAATGGAGGCAAACCATTGCGACTTTGGCTCTGTTTATATTAATGGGCTTAGCTTGGATAAAACGGTAGACGGTTGACAGTAGACAGTAAACGGTTGACAGTAGACAGTAAACGGTTGACAGTAGACAGATGCCGTACTTTAGGCATCAGCTTTATAAAGTCATTTTTCATTTTTAATATTAATCCGTTTGAACTACTTATGTAGGAGGCTACTAGTTCTAAGGATACAATAAGATGACAGAAGAAATATTGGACTTAAAAAAAGCTCTTCTAGAGTTGAGAAAGATTGAGAGTAGAAAGTTTTTACAGACTGTAGAGTTAATTGTAAATTTACAGAGTTATGATGTTAGAAAAGATGCCTTGAATGTATTTTTAGATTTACCTCATCCGACAGAAAGAAAAATTTGTGCTTTTTTGACTAGAAGGAGTGAAATAGTAGATAGTATAATTGAGGATGATTTTAACAAATATAAAGATAAGAAAGATATGAAAAACTTAGCAAATAAATATGATTTTTTTATAGCAGTTGCTCCAATGATGACTAAGATAGCTAGTAAGTTTGGTAGAGTTTTTGGTCCTATGGGAAAGATGCCATCTCCTCAGGGAGGAATTATAACAAAAGATGACGATGACAGCATAAAAGAAATGATGGACAAATTAGAGAAGAAAATAAGAGTTAGAAATAAGGAAGCGAGTATAAAATTAGCTATATCAAAAGAGGATATGGCTGATGATATGATAATAGAAAATGTAGAGGCACTTTTAAAACAATTAGAAGCAAGCTTGCCAAGGGGAAAAGAAAATATAAAAAATGCGATGATTAAATTCACTATGACTAAATCAATTAAATTCCTAGATAATGTTAAGAGATAATGGCAAAAAAGAGAGAGATAAATCAGGCGAAGAAAGATTTAGTAAAAAAATTGTCTGAAAAAATGAAAAGTAATACAGTAATGATAGTTTCAATTAATAAATTACCTTCTAAACAATTTCAAGATATAAAGAAAAGAATTAGAGGTCGTGCTAATATTCAGGTAGCCAAAAAAAATTTGGTAGACTATGCTTTAGATCATTCAGGAATTAAAGAATTGCACGGATTAGTTCCATATGTTCAAGAGTCAACAGCTTTACTATTTTCTGAAATGGATGCGTTTGAAATTTCTTCAATTTTAGCTGATAACAAGAGTCCATCGAGGGCAAAGGCAGGGGATCTTGCACCTTTCGACATAGAAGTAAAAGCGGGGCCTACAGACCTAGTTCCAGGACAAGACATTTCGGCTCTTTCATCAGTTGGGTTAGTTCCTAAAGTAGAAAATGGAAAAATTTCAGTAATGCAGGATAAAATTTTGGTAAAAATGGGGGATGTCATAAATGATAAGGTAGCATCTGTTTTAGGAAAACTTAACATAATTCCTTTTGAGGTTGGAATAGAACCTATTGTGGCTTACATGGGTGGAGCAATTTATGCTGATATTAAGATAGATAAAAAAGCTACAACAGATAGTTTGGAAGAATTTTATTCGCGCTCACTAGCTTTTGCAGTGGAGATTAATTATGCTACAAGAGAAACAATAGACTTTATTATTGCAAGGGCGGCAATTCATGCAGATGCATTAAATAATTTAAGTATAATAGAAAAGAATGTTGAAAATCAGCAAGTGGAGGAAGCTGTGTAGTTTTGAACTTATTAAATAAATAAAACAAAAAAATGGAATACGTATATGCTGCACTTTTGTTGCATAAGTTAGGGAAAGAAGTTAATGAGGATAACTTGACCAAAGTTATCTCTGCTAGTGGCGTGTCTGTAGATGTATCCAAAGTAAAGGTGCTTGTTGCATCTTTAAGTGGAGTAGATATAGATGAAAAATTAGCTAACGCTTCTATTGCATCAGCGCCTGTTGCGTCTGCACCTAGCCATGCTCCAGAAGAGGAAAAGAAGAAAGAAGAGCCAAAAGCAGAAGCTGCAGAGGGCTTGGCTTCATTGTTCGGATAAAGTTATAAGTTAACTTTTATTTGTGAGAGTGAAGTTAAGGTAGTTTTACTCTTTGAGTTTTTGACTAATGAGGCCAAAGTTAGTTAGACGGTTATAAAATATTTTATGTTATAAATAGAATGTTTTAATTTGTTTTAGAAAACTTTTTTATAGTGAGTGTAACTAATTATTTTATGGTTTCAAATAAAGAACAATTAAAAATTCAAATAAGTAATATATTAGAAGATGTTTCTAGTGAACTTGAAAAATGTATCAAGTGTGGAATGTGTAAAAGTCTATGCCCTGTTTTTAAAATTTTAAGAGAAGAAAGTATTTCTCCAAGGGGAAAAAGTATAATTTTGTCAGAGAAATTACTAGATGAATTATTGTTTAAGTGTAATTTATGTAAAGCTTGTGAAGAGAAATGTCCTTTGAATTTGAAGATTTGTGAGAAAATAGTGAAAGCCAGAGAAGCGATGGTTCTTAAAGGAAGGGAGTTAATTCAAAATAAAGAGATGATTGAAAATATCAGAAAGTATTCAAATCCAATTGGAGAAATTAAAGAAGGGGAACAAGGAAAACTTTATTGTTGTTAATATTGATATGAAAGCAAAAGTAAAAGATGGTATTATGAAGTTTAGAAATTTCATGAAAAAAGATTCACTTTTATCTATAATTGTATTTCTAGGGATCACTTTTTTATTTCTATTGTTAATATTTTTCCCTTTGTTAAGATTGGTAACTGGAACCTCTTATCCGCTTGTTATTGTTGAATCTTGCTCTATGTATCATGATGAGTATGGGTTTAGCAAGGTACTTGATAATAAGATATACTTAAACAACAATATTAGTTTAGATGATAGTAAAAAATGGGATTTCCCTAGGGGCTTTAATAAGGGGGACATTGTTTTTGTAATAGGAGCTAGGAAAATATCAAAAGGCGATGTTATCATTTTTAGCAGTGGAGGTGGGAATCCAATTATACATCGTGTAATAGATGATGTTGAACCTTATCAAACTAAAGGAGACAATTATGTTTCAAATTCTGGGCAACTGGAAACAGAAAAAAGCATTTCAAAAGAAAGGGTTTTAGGGAAAGCTGTATTTAAGGTTCCTTATATTGGCTGGGTCAAATTGATTTTTTTCGATTGGAAAAATGATTTAGATCAAAGAGGTCTTTGTAAAATAATGTAATATCATTTCAAATTAGTGTTTTATAAACTAGATCTTAGTTAATGCGTAAAAACTAAAAATGAGTAAGTGTTATAGTATTTATGGATGAATTAAAGAAAGTTCAGGCAGTTGCTCAATCTTATTATGCGAGGCGAGATATTCAAAAGGCTATTTTTGATTTTTGTAAAAATAGGGAAGTAGTTCCTAGATATTTGGAAAGTTTTGGGAAAAGACCAGATAGCCTGGATTACCCAAACGATATTTTAAATTATGCCAAGAAGGGGGCGACCTCGTTTCATTGTTCAGAAGAATTATGGGAAAACCCATTAAACATTAAGCAGGACGAAGGAATTGTCTCAAGAAATAAAAACAGAATAGGTTGGGATTTTTTAATAGATATTGATTCTAAATATTTTGATTTTGCGAAGATAGCAGCTAAATTGTTCTTGAAAGTTTTAAATAGGCATGGGGTTGAAAATGTTGGGATAAAGTTTTCAGGAAGCAAAGGATTTCATATGATTATCCCATATGATGCGTTTCCCAAAGAGGTTAATGGAGTTTCAATAAAAGATATGTTTCCTGAGTGGCCAAGGTTGGTTGCAAGTTATCTGTTTGAATCAATAAAACAGGATATGTTTGATGAAATTATTTCCTTGTCCAGCAGAGAAGAGTTAGAGAGTAAAGGGGAGATGGTCTTATCGGTTATTTGTCCGAAGTGTAAAAATCCGACGATAAAAAAGAAAGTGGGGCTGTATAAATGTCAGAATTTTAGGTGTGGAAGTGAAACTGAAAGTATGAAGTCAAATAGAAAAGAGATGATTTGTCCTGTTTGTAATGCAAAAATGAAAAGAGTTTCTCAAAGGGAGATAGATTTTTGTGAGAGTTGTAAAATAAATACATCTAAGTTAGAAAATAGTTTTGATACATATGGTGGGAGGGTTGTAAAAAATATAAAAAATGAACATTCTGAATTCAAAATAGATGAGAGGATAGACTCTATAGAAAAATCAATAGATATTGTTTTGGTATCTTCAAGACATCTTTTTAGGACCCCCTATTCTTTGCATGAAAAGACCGCGTTTTCTTCTGTAGTAATAGATAAAGAGGAGTTAGAAAATTTTAAGCCGTCTGATGCAGACCCATTAAAAATAGTAGAAATAAAAAATTTTATGCCAGAAAGCGTAGAAGGAGAAGCAACAAGGTTGTTATTAGAGGCACTAGAAAGAAATCAAACAAATAAAGTTGAGTTTAAAGAAGAGAGAACTCAAAAAGAATTTAATTTAGATATTAAAGGATTGAAAATAACAGAAGATATGTTCCCGCCGGAAATAAAAAAGATTCTTGAAGGGATGAAAACGGATGGCAGAAAAAGAGGACTATATTTGCTCTTGTCCTTTTTTAATTCATTAGGGTTTTCGCAAGATTACATAAGAGAAAAGATAGAAAGTTGGAATAATAAAAATTATGCACCATTGCCTACTGGATATATAGATTCTCAACTTGCTTGGTTTGAAAAAAATCGTCCAATGCCACCAAATTATGACAAGCCGATATATAAGGAATTTGGGATTAATACGCCACCAGAAGGAGGAATAAAAAATCCAATAAATTACACAATAAAGAGAGCATTAAAAAAAACGAGAGTAAGAAATAAAAAAGATATCACGAAAGAAATTTAAAGATGTTAAGAGTGATAATAGCATGAGGTGGAAAGGTAAGCGGTTGACAGTGAACGGTAAACAGTTAACAGTAAACCGTAGGCGGCTGACAGTAAACCGTAAACAGTTAGCAGTTTTGTTTATTCTTTCTATTTTACTAATTTCTTTTATAACTATTACTGTTGCAACCGGTTTTTTTGGAACTAATACGACGACAGTTTCTTCACTAGAAAAGGGGCTGGTAGCGCATTATCCATTAGATGGAGTGTACCAGACTAAAGACACAGTACCATATTCAAATCACGCGACAAACTACGGAGCAACATTAAGTACAGGGGTAAGAGATGAACCGAACGGAGCATATAGTTTTGATGGATCAAATAGTTATGTAGAGATTCAAGATAGAGCTGATTTAAGATTTACAGGAGAAGTCCTTTCAATATCCTTTTGGATGTATGCGACAGGTAATGGTAGTGGAGATTTCTCAAGGATAATTGACAAAAAGACAGGATACGCAGGTGCAGATAATGGATATTATTTATGCTATTTGGATAATGAGTATTTGGCCGTTTCCTTCGGAAATACTTATGATATAACTACAGTAAAATTAAATAAAAACACATGGTATCATGTCGTAGCATATGCCGATGGAAGCAAATGGAAAGTATATGTTAATGGGGTTTTGAGTTGGACAGCAACAAGAAGTTCATTGCCAGCAAGTTCTACAAGGCCAATAAGGATAGGGGATAGTTCAGCGGACGATTATTTAGGACAGAGAAATTTCCAAGGCAAATTGTCAGATATGAAGATTTACAACAGAATTCTTACAGATAGCGAAATAAAATTATTATATGAAAGTTACAAACCAAACAAATATCAATCAACATTAAACAATGGATTAATAAGTTATTGGAAATTAAACTCTGAAAATGGCGCAACAGATTTGGTAGGTAATAATCATGGGGTAGCACAAGGCGGAGTTACAATCGGTGGCGTAGTAGATAGAAAAGGGAAAAGTGATGGGGCGACAGAATTTGACGGAGTAAATGATTATGTACAATCTTTGGGCAATTCTATGGACGAATTTATAGATGTTACTTTTAACTTTTGGATTAAACCTACTGGGTTTGCTACAGGTGCAGCTACATCATTAATATCAAAGAGGACAGCGACCACTAATGGTTATTTTATATTCGCATATACCTCTACGGGCAATGAATTGACATGGGATTATGGAGGTACGGCTTATAGATGGTACACAGGGTATATACCAACATTAAATAAGTGGCAATGTATTACTTTAACTAGAAATAATTCTGGGAGATATTTATATGTTAATGGAGAATTGTACAGTTCTACACCTATTGCAGGGAATAAAGACCTTTTAACAAATAGTAACAATATGTTTGTTGGAGCAGATAAGATTGGTTCATCTGATTATCATTTTAAAGGCTCAATGCAGGACATAATGATTTATAATAGATCCCTAACTCCAGATGAAGTAAAAGAATTACACCAAACAAGCGAACTAAGAAAAAATATTAACTTAGATAAGGGGCTAGTCGGGTACTGGACGTTAGACATAGAAAATGGTGTAAAAGATTTGACACCTTATGGGAATCATGGGGTAGCACAAGGTGGAGTTATAATCGGTGGCGTAGTAGATAGAAAAGAGAAAGTTGGTGGGGCGACAGGTTTTGATGGTTCTGTAAAATTCG
>CAZZNU010000011.1:0-16031 GCA_964655925.1 Candidatus Woesearchaeota archaeon
GTAAAATTCGTAAATTTTAATAAAGCAATAATAGATACAGAAGAATGGACATTCTCGACATGGATAAAAATGCATTCTTTGGGCTCCGGTAAATATCAGTTTATATATTCACAATATTCAGACAGTAGCCAACCTGATAGATTTCATATTAGTTATTATAATGGAAAATTCTTTTGTAGAATTGGTGAAAATACATTTTCTTCAACAACATCTCCAGAAGTAGGCAAGTGGTATTATTTAACTTGGGTAAAAACAAAAAATACATACAGTGTTTATATTGATGGTATAAAAGAAAAAGAATGGGATTTTTCAAGCCTAGTTGAGAATTATAGTTCTAAGATATCTTTCAGTACAAGTTCATATACCCTTGACGGCTCAGTCGCAGATATGAAGATTTATAACCGAGCTTTATCCGAAGATGAAGTAAAATTGCTATACGAAAGTTATAAACCGAAAGAAACAAGTCTAGGAAGCTTAAATAAAGGATTAGTTCTAGATATGCCATTAACAACGAAATGGATGAAATCAGACACGATAGTGTCAGATAGGACGCCGTATGGGAACGATGGTGTTTTGATGAATGGAGTAATAGTTGGAGGAGGAGGATCAACATTTGATGGAGTTAATGATTATATAAATTTAGGTAAGCAAAATCATCCAACAGATAGTATAACGGTTAGTGTGATGGCTAAAATAGATGATTTAATTGAATCTACTTCTCTAATATCTTGTACTCAAAGTGGGGGGTTTTCATTGATGGCTCCTCATGAAGGAAAAGTTTCTTTTTATTTGTATATAAATGGGTATAAGACTCCGTCCGTCCCGATAAGTATTCTTAAAGATGGGATGAACAGCATTGTTGGAACTTATGATGGAACTTATGTTAAACTGTATATTAATGGTGAACTCGTAGACTCAGTTAGTGCGTCTGGTAAAATTACATATCACTTAACTGCACCAACTCTTATCGGCGCAGAGCCAAAGGCGGCAGGTGTGGATACATGGTACCACAAAGGCACAATTTCTAATGTCAAAATTTACAACAGAGCATTAACTGAAGACGAGGTAAAATTGCTTTATGAAAAAGGAATGTAAGGCGGATATCTGTTAACTGTTGACCGTTCGCTGTCGACTGTTAGCCCTCAACTAGCTGCTATATATTCTTTAAGTATTTCTAGTACTTTGTTCTTTTTGTAGGGTAAAAATGATACGGAACCAGCATTCTTGTGTCCTCCTCCATCGATAAAAGTTTCAGGATCTCTTTCTTTTACAAAGCGTATGAAGTCATGGATTGAAAATTTAGCTGAATCAGTTGCTCTAAATGTTATTGCTGTGTTCATTAATCCAATTGTTATTAGGCTGTTTTCTCCATTTCCTTTTAAGTCGTCATGTACAAGCCCTACTGCTCTACCTGGCTTTGGAAAAAATCCGAATCCTGGAAAGGTTTCATCTATATTTACAATTTGTAAGGTTACCTTCCCGTCTTTTTCAATTTGTCTATTACTTTTAGCGATCAATAGTCCTCGTCTATCTAATTCTCTAATGTAAGGGGCCATTAGCTCTACTAATCTTCTTTGTTTTTCTCTTGGTTCTCCGAATAAAACTTCGATATACTCCCTTGCTTCCATAAATTTTAGCTTTGTAGATGTGTAATCTATAACCATACTTATTTCATTTAATAACTTCTTTGAGTATCCTTTTTTGATAGCAAGCTCACAATATTTATCCACATCTTCTTTGTTTTCAATATCTATTCTGTCTGATAGGCCAGACATCGCAGGAATTGGTTCTATATTTTTTATTTCAGGATTAATTAGCATTGCTAATTCAGAGCAAAGCATCCCAGCAGAAAACTTATCTCCTCTTTCTCCGACAAGATAAGGGTTTATGTGCTCTAGAACTTCATTTGAAATAACATCTTCTTCAAAAGGGTGATGATCTATTACAATTATTTCAGCACCATGGATTTTCGCTTGTTGTATAGCGATTAAATCTTGCTTCGTTGAGCCATTATCCGTAATAATTATTAAAGGCATTTTATTAGAGAATTTTGCAGCATTCCGTAGAAACGAAGCTGTGTCCCTAATAGAGTCGTCAATTTCGTAATAAGGTGCCGCAGAAGGCGCTCTAACAAAGTATTCCCACGCAGATTTAGGACTTTGATATTGTTCTTCTATTAGTGGTATTATTGCTTTTTCTAATGCAAAGCCAGAAGCATATCCATCTGCATCATTATGATGTCTAACAATTATTGGTCTGTTGTTTAATATAGAATATTTTATTATTTCAGCGGCATTAATCATTTTTGATTTTAGCTTATCTAATATTTTTGATTCAATCATGAAAGATTTAAAATTAATTTTCGCTCTCTCTTTTAGTTTAAAATCAATTTGTTTTAATATTTTTATGGCATCCTCACCACGCTTTTCACTTATTTTTACGATGCTTCCTTCTAGCTCCCCATTAAATTCAGATATTTTAATAATTGAAACAACAACATCGCCTTCTTTTATATTTGGGTATGCTCTTTCGCCAGCTACGATAAAAGCTTTTAGTGCTAAATTTGCTGTCCCATCATTGATTTCAAAAATGGTAGGACCACCAGTCTGAACAACTCTTTCAACTCTACCACTAACAATAACCTTTCTTCCTGAAAAAGATGAGTTTATTTGAGCACAATCAAAATGCTTCAAAGTTACATCGTTTTTATACACTTTCTTAATTTTCTTTTTATTTTTCATATTAGAATAAAATAATAATAATTCACTCCAAATTTCAGTTTATATCTTGATTACTACAATTTAGTTTAAAAATTTAACGATAGGTTGTTGGCGGTAAATAGTTGACAGTTGACAGTATACAGTTGACAGTATACAGTTAACAGTTGACGGAAGTCTCTTTGTTGTTACTCACTAAACACAACATATTTAAACTATAAGTATCTATATACAATATGCTAAAGAAAAGTAATTACATAAAGAATGGTCTAATTGCCGGGGCTTTATCTTTGCCACTTTTGTTCGGAGGATGTTATAAAGTGATCCATCCAGTGGAAGGACAAAAGGAAACGACGATAACTTCAATTGTAAAAGAAATGCATCCTAAATCTTTGGAGAGTATAATTAAAAAAGAATCTAAAAAATTTCATGAAGAATTAACAGATGAGGAATATAATTTATTGACTGAAAAATATGGTAATAATGATAGAGCTGTATACTTTAAGCTTGCTGATAAAAATTTTGCATTGTATGGAAAATCACTAATTGATTTTGACATATACACCAATATAGAGGCAAATGAAAATAAAGCATATAACGATGTTGTGTGGTACTCTGTGTTTAATGATAACTTAGTAGAAATAGGAAGAAAAACAATAGCAACATCTGGTTCAGAAGCGGACATCCTTATAGAATTATTAAATAAACAAACAGGATATTTAATAGATTTTTATAATAGAGGTGATGTTAGTATATACAGAAATAATGAATCAAATGATTATGACCAATTATATCGGGGGACTACTTTTGCAATACTAAACTCTTCTTATGTTAGATTTAAAGATGATAATAATCCTGCTAAATTAGGTAAAGATGGAAGGATAATAACAGATGATCTTCGTACCATAGATAAACTCTCGGAAAGTGATTTGGAAAAAATGGAAAGTTTTTGGGACGCAATATATTTTTAGGTTAAACGGTAAACGGTTGACAGTAGACAGTAAACGGTTAACAGTTGACAGATGCCCATTTGTTATTACTCATTAAACACAACATATTTAAATTATAAGTATCTATATACAATATGCTAAAGAAAAGTAATTACATAAAGAATGGTCTAATTGCTGGGGCTTTATCTTTGCCACTTTTGTTCGGAGGATGTTATAAAGTGATTCATCCAGTAGAAGGGCAAAGAGAAACAACGATAACTTCAATTGTGAAAGAAATGCATCCTAAATCTTTAGAGAGTATAATTAAAAAAGAATCTAAAAAATTTCATGAAGAATTAACAGATAAAGAATTAACAAAAGTTATAGAAGATTATAATTATGATGCTAGACTTATCATGGAAAACGATTATTTAGCAATTTATGGAGAAGAACAAAATTTATATTATAATGTGGATAAAAAGGGAGATAAATTTGAAGTTTATGCCCCATTAAAAGTTAGTGGTGAAGATTTTTTAGCAAAAATAGAATTCCCAATAATTTACAGAGATAAAATACTTTATTCGAGATTGTATTCTTCTGTTTTTGAAGTTACGGAAAAGAGTAGGAATATAGAGAAGATAATGATATCAGGTGAGGCCCCCGAACTATTTTTTATGATAGGAAGAGCCTTCAAGTCTGGAGGATTTGATTCAAATGATGGATTTAAGTTTAAACCAGTAAGAATAAATTTTAATGAAGGAAAAGATGTTTTGACAGTAAAAGAAGATAATAGTTTATGGGATGATAAAAAAATGAAACATTATGGTGAACTATCGCCAGAACAAAGAGAGCAGATTTATAGTGGTTTTTAAATTACCCATCTTTTAATAATTGAATTGCTTGTAGAATATTTTTTTCATTAGTAGAGTATATAGATTTTTTACGAGTACACATTATGATTTAGATTTAAAGTTCTGTCAATATATTTTTCTATTCCTAACTTCATTTCTCCGGTATTACCACATGCATCAGTTCCATGCCTATAAGCATTAAGTATTGCTATAGCTATACTCTCTCTATTGTTATGTGCATTTAAATTACAAATTCTAATGGCATTTGTACAATCACTACTTTTATCTATTCCACAAGCACACCATTCTTTAATATTTTCAATTAAACAAGGATTTTCAGAATCAAAAAGAAATGCTTCTAATTTCTCAATGTAATCTCCCCCTCCAATTTCAACTTTTCCTTTAGATAATTTGTAAGAAAAACTTCCCATTTCAAGACATGTTTTTTTTGTATTAGAAATAGCCATTGAATGAGACTCTGGGTTTATATCTTTATAGAGGGTAACAACTAAAGATGAACATGCGTTTTCTCTTATTTTGGTTTTACTATAATCTTCAGATTTTGAATATCCTTTGCTAACTATATTTAGCGAGTATTCTTTCGTGTATTTATCATAATTTATGTTCATATTCATTCCTAAATCTAATGGTATTGCAAAAAAATCTTTTGTTCTCATATTTTCATTTTGGATTGTTAGAGAAGAAATAGAATCGGGCAAATTTATACAATATTTTTTTTGACAGAGGACAGGATTTTCGTCTGATACATCAGCGCTACAAATACAAAGGGCGTGCTTTGGAATTCCTCCTTTATAAAAAAACTTATAACTATCAAAACTATCTACTGCAGGATATCCTACTTTATCAAAATAAACTAAAAAATATCTTACAGGTGCGAAAGGCAAATAAATTAAAAAATTATCACTACTTCCCTCTTTCTGAGCTAAATCTAATGACTTTTTTAATGAATTAAATATTCCTTTTTCATTTAAATCCTTCTTGTCCCAATTACCAATTAGAGCTATTAATAAAAAGGAAATAATTAAGATGCCAACTGCCGCCAATATTAGTTCAGGTAAACTATCTTGCAACAATGATGAGCCTCTTTTATTCATAGAAATAAGATGTTTTGTCTCTTTTTATTCATTATGTTATTTTGAAAGTACAGTAAACGGTAGACAGTATACGGTTAACAGTTGACAGATATTAGTATCTTCTTAGTTTCCTCTTCTGCCACTTGCTCTTAGAGATGGGAATGCTTTTGGAACCTTAGATTTGGAGTTTCTTTGTCCTCTTGCCTTTTTACCAGCAGAAGTGACTCCTTTAAACGCTCTACCTCTATTTGCAGGGTTAGTTATAAATGATAGCTCTTTATCTTTTACTATTTGTGGTGCCGCTCTGTCCACTAGGATAACTTCATAGAAATAATGTAATCCATCTTTTCCTATTTGATAAGAGTTCAGAACTTCCATGTTTATGTATTTCCTTGCAACTCTTTGTTCGGCTATTTCTCTATAATTCATTCTCAAATTCTTTCTAATATGCAATCTTTTTGATCGTCTTCCTTTGTTTGGTCTTGTTCTTTTATGTCCTCCACGCCTAATTCTAATCCTTACTACAATAACACCCTGTTTTGCTTTATACCCTAAAGCATGTGCTCTGTCTAATCTTAATGGACGCTCTACTCTAACGATAGCTTCACCTTTTCTCCATTCTATCATTCTTTCCCGGAGAACCTTCATATCAGGTTTTTTCCATGCGTCTCTTAAATATTTACTAATACCCATTTTATTAATTTGAGAAACCAATTTATAAAGTTTGTCATAATAAATAATTTCTAATTATTTAAAAATATGATCTCGCTGAGATTTGAACTCAGGACCCCCGCCTTATCAGAGCGGTGCGCTACCTGGCTGCGCCACGAGATCACAGTTTAACGAAAGAAAAAAGCTTTATAAATTTTAAGTTTTGACTCATCGTGCTTTTTGAATTTTTAATTAAGAATTATCCATATTTCCTCTTAAAAGATTTAATAGTACGAAATTTATTAAGCAAAAGGAGGTGTATACAATGAAAAATATTTTAAGCATATTTTTGTTGGGTATTTTGCTGTTTTCTGTCACATCGTTGGCTGATGGCTATAATACTACAATGCAAGTTTCTGCAGATGTAATAGAATCTAGCGTAGGTATTAAAATACCTAATTCTATTAATTTTGGTAAAGTTTCTTCAGGATATCTATCTAACAGAACCGATATAAATATAACGAATATAGGAACAACGGATATTGAAGTTACACCAGAAATACAGGATGACGCTGGAGAAGAAGAAGCAGTAGAAATATTTAGAAACTTAGCTTTTAGAAATATACTAGATGACCCGCTTGTGAAAATAGGAGAATATTCTTTAGAAATAGCTAAGCCGGCTAGCGTAGGTGGAAATAGAACACAGAGAATTTACATGTATTTAGATTTATTAGAATACAAGGGAACTGCAAAATCCACAAAAACAGCGAGTGTTATATTTTGGGTTACAGCAGTTTAATGAAGAAATGTTTTTTTATTTTTTTATTTTTTTTATCAGGAGTATTTGCATTAGAATTTAATGTATCTCCTAAAAATTTAGAGTTTAATGGAAGTAGAAATGAATGGGTATGTAATGAAGTTAATATTTTTCTTTCAGAAGAACATCAAATAGAAATTAGTTCAAAATGGACAATAAAAGAAACAAAAAATATCTTAGATTATAATAAAACTAACGAGGATTTCAATATTTTGTTAAACTATTCTAATATAGATAATACAAAACATAAAATATGCCTTAAATCTAAATATATGATTAAAAAAGATGGTGTAATTTTAATAAGAGTTTTGAATAGTTCTGTTGGAATAGGTATCTGGACTAAATTGAATATTGAAAATAGTAAAAATGATATATTTTTATTCTCTAAAGAGAAATCGTTTTCTAAGAAAATGATATTAGGTATATTAGCATTAATGTTAGTTGTAGAGTTTTTATTTTTGATAATTATAAAGTTAAAAAAAAGCAATCCTAATTAAGAATTTTTCTTATCACATGTACCCCTTCCATGTCCCAATATTCTATTTCTTTTCCTTCGCTGATACTATCTTTAAATTCTTCAGGTATTGGTAATTCGAAGTTTTCAAAATTTTCATTGTCCATAACACTCACATTTTCACCATGGACACTTAACACTTGGGCATTTCTTTTAGTAATCAGTGGGACTTCAAATTTATCATGCCCTGGAACAACTTGGACTTTTTTCTTTCCTGATATAACATTAATCGCTTCAAAACGGACTTTAGCATGTCCATGTTTCCCAGTTTTAGAAATATCTGCTTTTTTTATTTGGTAACTATCACCATCTATTATTACATAAGAATTAACTCTAAACTCAGTTGCATCTATAACTTTTGCTACCATGTATATGGAATATAGATTCTTTTTATAAATGTTTTGATAAAATAAAAATCACTTTTTCGTTTTCTTTTTTTTACTAGTTTTTTGGGACATGCTTTTATTAGAAAGATAGTATGCCAACCAAATAAGAACACCCAACACAATGCCTAATATGACGAATCTTAAAACATCTTCCATAAAACTCCAATAATTAGCGGTTCCAAAAATGATGTAAAATAAACTTCCGAGCATAAGCCCTCCAGAGATTGCAGATATTTTAATAAAAATTACAGATGCTGAAATTATTATAAGACCAACAATTAAGCTTATCACAAAAAGATTTTTATTATAATGCTCACTCACCTCGCTATATTCTGCATTACACATGTCACAGAACAAATCGTATTCGCATCCATTTTCATCGTAATCAAATCTTGGTATTCCATTATCCTTGTAACACTTATTTGTTTTTTCCTTTAACTCTGCATTAAAATTACAATTGGTGGTATCTAAAGTTTTGTCAGGATAATCAAAACGATAATATGTATTATCACAAAAATCGCTGTATCTAGGTTCTTCATATATTAACTTAGTACCATATACACAAAACATTACTAGTATAACAGAAATCACTATACCCAATAATACATTTTTTATTTCCATTATTAACAAAATGGCTGAGTGTTTTTAAGACTTTCTAAGAAGTAGAGGAATATGTAGTGAATTCTTTTTATTTACTTTAAAATCCGTTATGTTTAAAATATTAAGAGGTTTTAGATTTTTGATGGAAGATTATAATAAATTAAAGTTAAAAGCAGGTTTAGAAATTCATCAACAGTTAAATACTCATAAATTATTTTGCAATTGCCCTAGTATATTGAGAGGTGATGAGCACCTGTTTTCTGTTAAGAGAGAATTAAACCCTGTTGTGGGAGAATCTGGAGTTGTTGATAGGACGCTCTTGTTTGAAAAATATAAGGATAAGAAGTTTGAATATTTGGTATATGATACAAATTGCCTAGTAGAATTGGATGAGGAACCACCACATGATATAAACAAGGAGGCCTTGGAGATTGCTTTACAAATTGCGTTACTTCTAAAGTGTAAAATTTTCCCGGTGTCTCAAATCATGAGAAAGACAATTATTGACGGTTCTAATACTTCAGGTTTTCAGAGAACTGTTTTAATAGCATATGATGGTTTTATTCAGACAAGTCAAGGAAAAGTAAGAATAGACTCTATAGCGTTAGAAGAAGATTCCGCGCGTCCACATTCTAGAGAAAAAAATTTAGTAGTCTATAAGTTGGATCGATTGGGAATCCCCTTGGTTGAGATAACTACTGCTCCAGATTTAAAATCTCCAGAACAAGTAAAAGAAGCTGCTTTGAAAATAGGCGAGATTCTTAGAGCATGTAATGTTAAGAGAGGAATTGGTACCATCAGGCAAGATGTCAATGTGTCGATTCAAGGTGGTAGTAGAGTAGAGATTAAAGGATTTCAAGACCCTAAGATAATGATTGATACAATAAATTATGAGATGCTAAGGCAGAAAAATATATTAAAAATATCAAATAAGTTGTCCAAATTAAAAGTGGGAAACATTTTAGATTTTAGTGAAGAGTTTAGGGACACAAATTGTAAATTCATAAAGACAGCTATTAAAGAGGGTAAGTTGTTTTTAGGATTCAAAGTACAGCATGGGAAAGGAATACTTGGATTTGAAATTCAGCCAAACAAAAGGATTGGAGGTGATTTGTCTGACTATGTGAAATCTATTACGGGAATAGGAGGGATTATTCATTCAGATGAAAATTTAATTAAATATAAAATTGAACAAGAAGAAATAAACAATATATATAAAAAATTAAATTGTTCTAAAGAAGATTCATTTATTTTAATATTAGGAGAGAGGGATCAAATAGAGACATCATATGAGAGAATAAAGGAGAGAATTCTGGAATTGTCTAATGGAGTTCCAAGCGAAGTAAGACAATCAAATCCAGACGCTACAACTATGTTTTTACGACCTATGCCAAGTTCTGCTAGAATGTATCCCGAGACAGACTGCCAATTACTAAGAATAAAGAAAAAACAAATAGATAACATAAAAAACAACCTCCCAAAGTTGGCTTCTGAGAACAAAAAAATATTACAAGAGTTTGGGCTTAATGAAGAATTGATTAAATTAATATTAACAGATGGCAAACTAGAACAATTCAAAGAATTAACACATCTATGTGATTATTATAATCTAATAGCTAAGTCGTTAACTTTATTTCCTAAGGAAATAGCCAAAAAAGAAAAAATAAAATTAAAAGATGTGGAGGAAAGAATCAATAATGATGTTTTATCAATTGTTTTAAGTAAGGTAAATAGTGAAATATCTCCAAACGATGTGAAGACGGTTTTGTATAGAATAGTGCAAGGTAAACCTATTGATGAGGCTATCAAAAAGTCTGAATTAAACTTAAGAGAAGAATTAAGAAATCTATTAAAAGAAAAACCTAATTTATCTCAAAGTGCCTATATGGGGTTGATAATGAAAAAGTACTCAGGATTGGTTAATGGGAAAGAGGTAAGCGAAGAATTAGATAAGTTAATGCAATAGTTACAATTTAAACGCCCACACCCCGAATCGAACGGGGAGGCCCGAAGGGCCCGGTTTTCTAGACCGGTGCAATACCATTATGCGATGTGGGCATAATTACTATTATTAATAACAAAATTAGTTTTTAAACATTATCTTGCAACTCCTTTATTATTATTTTTAAATTTTCAAATTCTCCAATGGATATCATCGCACCAGTAGCCTCTTTATGTCCTCCACCGGTTGCTCCATCTATTTTTTCTAAAATAGCTTTAGTAATTTCTAATGCATTTTTTCCTCTGATTGATAAATTTACTTTGTCTGGTCTTTTGTATGCAACAATTATTGTTTTATCTTTATTCTCAAAATATAATTGGTTAGATAAAATTGCGGACATTGATGTTTGCCCCTCATATGAGAAGAATAATATCTTAGGATCCCTATTAACCTTGTTAGCTTTGGTTATCAATTTATCTAATTCTTTGTTTAATGTAGAGTATCTTTTATGAAAATCTCTGGTGCGAGAATTTTCTTCAAAAAAGTCATACGGGCTTTTAATAGAGCAAATGAATTTCATTAACTTTATCACATTAGTTGTTGTATCCATAAGCCCGAAGTTTAACATTCTTACAATTTTTCCTATTTCAGTTTTATGTAGTGCATCGAATGCAGATATATTTGCATTAAATAATTCTGGATAATCACTTGATATTTTCTCAGCAAAATCAGGCATATATACATCTGAAATACAACCTATAAGAGCTAATATTAAATCTTCCTGCCTGTTAAAGATTTTTTGAGCAATATATGTAACAGGTTCACAATTAACCCCAGAATTATAATAATTTGTTTTCTGTATAAGATGTTCTGGAGTTTTTGAAGGGTGATGATCTATCCACACAATTGGTATATTCCTACTATAAACTTCTTCTATGAACTCTTTTGATATTTCGGCTTTATCTAGTACAAATATGGCATCTGGGCTTAATTCATTCACTTTTCTTATGTATTGAACAGATAAATCGGGATAGGTTTTTATTGGAACTCCATACCCTCTTTGAATTGCTCTTTGTAATATCGCAAAAGAACATAACCCATCAGCATCGTTATCGAAAAAAAAAAGTGGATTTGATGAGTTTTCTAGAAAATTTCTTATTTCTTTAATTTCTGATTCGTCTAACATTATACTGTGTATCCTTTTATGTTCCCAGAACAGACATATGATTTTGTCTTTTCTTCTGGACCACTAACGGTCCCTAAAATGGTAGGCATGAACTCGACATATTCAGAACTTATGGCAGTGTTCCCGAAAAGGAAAGATACTGTTTCTCTAGTAGAACTTCCAGGTTTTAGGTTTAATCCAGTATACTGCAAAGACTCTGCATCTCCTTCTAAATATCTTTTTATTACATACCCATAAATAGGTATATTTCCCCTGTTGCTAATTTCTAGTGTATAAACATTCCCAGATTTAATTACATTTATTTTCCATTCTACACTTTCACATTGAAGTTCTACTGGTTTATTAAATTTTAAAATTTGTTCAGAAATAAATCCCTTTGCCCATAAGAAAACTATAGCTGCTAATAAAATAGCTAAGGTTAATAGTAGAGCGGTAGCAACTATTGGGCTTAATCCTCTTTTTTTCATAAAACTATATATTTCTGTAATTTTTAAACTTTTATGAAGATTCAAAACCAATAAATCTTTTAAAGAACAATTGTCTAATAAAAAAATGGAAGCTATTGATACAGAAATAAGAAAAAGGAATATAGCATACAAAGTTCGAATTATTGACTTGAATAATGGAACTGCGTTTTCTCCAGAAGGGAGATTTATGCATTTGGAGACATCTTCTAAAAAAATAAATCGTGTCAATATTATCGCAAATTGTATTGACAAGTTTATTAGTGAAGGAGAGAGGAAGTTTGGCTCTTTAACAATAGATGATGCATCAGGTCAAATCAGGTTAAAAGTTTTCGGAGATGACATACAGATGATTAACGATATTTTGCAAGGTGATACACTTCAAATTGTAGGGAATGTAAGGGAATGGAACAATGAAATATATATAATACCGGAGTTAATAAAGAAAGTAGATCCACGATGGCTATTAGTTAGAAAATTAGAAATTCAAAATGACTTAGGAGATACTCCAGACTCAACAAATAATTTAAAAGAAGAAATATTGAGTGCGATAAAAGAGGCTGAAATAGATGGAGGGATAGATATAGATAATATTATAACTAAGATAAATTCAAATGCTGAGTTAGTAAATAATGAAATAAAAAAATTAATAGAAGAAGGTATCATATATGAACCAAGACCAGGTCGTTTACGCTATTTAGGATAAGAAAACAATTTCCTCTATAAAATATAAGTGCTAAAGTTATTCAAATTCTATTTCGTCTCCAAACATATCATCTGTTTGTCTTTGTATTTTTTTTCTAACATTCTCTTTATCTCTTTCTCTTTTTATTCTCGCTAGGTCTTCTAGTGTTATATTTTTTATTTCTTCTTCTTTAGAAAAATCTAAAGTACCTTTCTTAATTTTTTTAAGTTGTTGTTTTTTATTTTTGATCTTATTTTTGACATCTTCTAATATCTTTTGTTCTTCATTTGGATTGTAATTGAAACTAATATTTTTACTATACCTTTTTAATAATTTTATATTAAAGAATTTTTCAAGTTTTTCAAAAATTGTTTCAAATTCTGGTGGTATCTTGCCCTTTTCCAATGATTCTAGAGTGTCTACAGGTATATCTATTTGTTCAGATAATTGATTTATACTCATTTTTTTACGCCTACGGGCCATATTTATCTCCCAATAATAATTGTCAATAATATTAGGGTGTGATTGTTTAGGTTCTGGCCTTTTTACTTTAGACATATTCAGTTTAACTGTAGATTGACTTACACCTGGCTTTTTTATTCCAGAAAGTCGTTCCATTCTTTCTCTGACAGAATACCTTTCTTCTACAGGCTGAATAAGCTGTTCTGGGGTAGGCTTTCTTAGAATAGGTATATTCTCATCTCTAGCACACTCTTTGCAAATTAGGACAATTTCATCATCATATACCCCTTCATATAAGTCTGATTCCATTTCTGTAGAACCACATAAATTACAAATTCTCTCCATTATTAACTAAATACTAAGTCATTTTTAAAGAATATTGTATTTGTATATATAATTTGAAATAATTTTTAAGAAATGATAGCACTAACTTCTTCTAATATCTTTTTAGCTTTGTGATTGTTTCTAAAATGTTCTCTTACTGGTTCAATTAATTCATCAATATATTTAGCAACTGTACTTTTAAGGTCTGCAGGATGAATTTTTTTGTTAATGTAGTCCTTTTCTAGCTCGTTATATGATTTGTAAGATATATTCCCACCATACTTAGTTGGTCTATTTATATCAAAGCTTGGTATTTTTTCAAAAATTATGTATTTACAATATTCTAAAATAGGATTGTTAAGGATTGTTGCTTCTGGACAATATGCTTTCTGGATCTTTTTATATATTTCCTCTTTGGTGTCTGTCATGAAAATAGCAGAATTAGGCTTTGACTTACTCATCTTTTTTGAAATTTTGGAGTCTATATCGTCATTCTCTTTATATTTAGGCTCAGAAAGTCCCATTAACATATGGTGATGTATTGCTACTGGAACTTTAAATCCTAGCTTTGGAAATAATTCCCTTGCTAGCATATTTACCTTTCTTTGATCCATTCCTAATTGTGCAATGTCAGCATTTAAGTGATGGATATCTGTTGCTTGCATTAATGGGTAAAGTATTTGCGATGCAGGGTTTGATATATTTTCTTCTCGTCCCATTATCTGTCCACACCGCATTGTTCTAGAAATGGTAGTATATGTACTTAATTTGATAACCGTTTCCCAATATTTATGATCTTTAATTAAATCACTAGCCCATACAAATTCAATATTTTCCATATCCATCCCACAAGCCTTCCATACTTCAATAAAATATTTGCCAGTGGTTTGTATTTTTTCTAAATCCCCACCCAATTTATTATTCATCATTGCAAACCAATCGGCAACATAGAACTTTACTTTAATTCCAGCTTTGGTAAGTTTGTTCACATTAATTGCACGCAACAGTCCTTGAGCTATATGTATTTTTCCTGATGGCTCAAATCCATCATAAGCTATTATCTCTTTTTTGGTCTTTAATAAATTAATTAACTCGTCTTCAGAAATAATTTCTTCTCCAACTTCCTTTATTAGCTTTAATTTTTCCTTATAATCCATGCCTAGATAAAATTATTTGTGTATTTAAATTTTAGTCTAATTATACATTGTTACCTTAAAGGTTGGTAAAAACAAAACACAATCTTTTTAAAACAAGAAAACAATAGATTCTTATGGCGATGAGGGGCGTAATGCTTCTAATTGCCGATTGGAGTTAGCTTCAAATCGCCATATCATATTCACAAATCACGCCGAAAGGCACATCACAAATCATAATCAAAAATTTCAATCGGCAAAATTGAATTTATTGAAAGAATAAAAATATGTTAATCGTATTTCCAAAATTAGGTGTAAAAGCAAATCATATTCTAAACATAGCAAAAGCTGTGCAATTAAATAACGAAATTTCACCCACTCTTTTCAACACAGAAAGATTAGGTAATTTTTCTTTAAATACTTGTCGGTTTAGTTGCGAGGTTTGGAAGCAACTAAACAGCGGGAGGTTAAACAATGCTTAATATTTTCAAATGGTAACAAAAATAATTTTAGCAAACGATACTGAAATTAACTATGCGAAACAAAATGGTCTTAATGATTATCTGAATTTATCTTTAATTCCTATGATTAAGAGAATTACGAGTAAAACTCGTATAAATCTTAAAAACAACTCAAAGAAATTAATTAATGAGCTAAATGGTTTTATTGATAAACATTCGGATTCAAAGGTTATCTTTTTTTCACAATTTAATAAAGGCGATATAAGAGCCAAAGAAGAATTAGAGATAATTGGAGAAATACAGCAGAAATCAAATCTTGATACATTCGTATTTCAAGAATTAGATGAGAAGAATACTCTAAATGATTTTAAAAAAGATTTTGAGAGTTCAGAAAACTTCTCATCGGGAAAAGAGATTTTTGCAGTATTAGATATTAAATCAAAATTCGTTGAAGATAAAGTTGATTTTTTACTTTTGAACGGAGTTAAAAACTTCGTTTTACGAGGTGGAGAATATGACAATATTGAGAAATGGATTGAGATAAGAGATTCTATCCATAAGTTAAAAGGAGATTTTATTATTTCTGTTTATGGTCGTTGGGATAAAGATAAGGTTTCATATTTCAAATATGCCTTAGAGTTGGGATGTGATTATACATTTCACGAGAAACCAGCACCATATCCAGTAAAAGTTGAAGGAATCCTTAACTTAAATGACAATTTTGTTTATGAGTCAATTTCGGTTGATGGAGATTATGGAATAACTATTAACGACGAGAATAATTATAGTTTTAGTAGGGTCAGAACTTTGCTTAA
>CAZZNU010000012.1:0-15536 GCA_964655925.1 Candidatus Woesearchaeota archaeon
CTGAAAATACTTTTTTTGATGCTACAATTTCAAATTTATATTTATTAATATTAATAATAGGTGTTAAACTCGATATCAATAAAAATATTTCTCCTTCTTTTTTTAAAAAATTGAATGCTTCTTTTAAAAATTTTAATATTACTTCGTCTCCTTTCTCTCCTCCTGTAGTAATTATCCTTGATTCTTCATCTTCTCTTAAGTCTAAAGGTAAGTATGGTGGATTAAACAATATATAATCAAACTTTTCATTGATATTATTAAACAGATCAGTTTCTGTTGCCTTAAATCCTTTCTTCTCTGCCAACAAAACAGCCTCTTTATTTATATCCGCACATAAAATATCTTCAAACCCCATCTCTCTTAATTTTTCAGAAATTATACAACTACCACATCCCATATCTAAGAAACTCTTATTACGAATTGTATATTTAAAATACTCATTTACGAAATCAACAAACAAAAAGCTGTCTTCCTCAGGGGTATAAATTAGTGTCATACAACATAAGAAGACTAATTGCTTTTATTCTTATCTGAAAAATAACTACCTCTCTGTATCTTTTGTAATGATTGGCTTTTCATATTTAGCAATTGTAACTTCTTTACCGCCTATATTTAAAACAGCCCCACCATTCTCTTCAATTGTGTTATATATTAACTCTACTATGTCCTGACTTCCTTTTATATAACTCTCTTGTTCTATATAATTTATATACTTGAAGCTAAAAATACTAATAACCAGTATTGTCAACACAATCCCCACAATAATACCTATTCCTCCCCAAATATGATGCCTTTTGAAAGATTCTACATTACTTGTATTTTTTTTAGGGATGCTATTTGGCTTATTTTTTTCCTTGTTCAGACTAATATTTTCATTTTTTTTCTTAATATTTTTTTCATCCGTCTTTTTGAGTACTTTCTTGTTTCCTTTTTTTATTTTTTTAGCCATTGCAATTTAAGTTAGAGACTCTAGTTCCTCTTCACAGCTATCTAAATCAGACCTTAGTTTATTTATTTGCGTATTATAATTTTCTTTTAATACATCTTTTTCACTATTACATTTATTCACTTCCTGTTGCTTAATTGAATTTTCTAGTTCCTTTTTCTCTGAGCTACACTCCCTTTCCATTTGAGATTTCAATTCGTTTTCTTCATTTAAGAGATTTATTTCAACAGGCTTAATCGTAACATACATATCTAAAAATTCATATAATTCTTTTTTTTCATCAACCGTTAATATTTTTAAAATTGATTCACTAGTTGTCTTAAATCCACTTTTTATCACAGAATAATTTATTATTGTAAAGTATGATATTGTACTTAATATTACCAAACAAATAGAAACAATTATAGAAATTTTCTTTATGTTCGTTGATAATTTTTCCTTCTTATCATATTTTCTATTTTTTAGAATTTTAACATTATTATAAAGCTTTTTAACAAAGTTACTTTTACCCTCTTTTTTCATAAAAAAAGTATGTCTATTATCTTTTTAAATATTCTTAATCATTTTCTATTCTTGGGGCAAGTATAAATCCTATTCCCATTTTTTCCCCAGGGAAATCTATTCTAATAGGATGGTCATCAGAAAATCTTAGGATAACTCTATTTGATATTTTTTGTGCTTTTATAAATTTATTCAGGTACTCTAGAGAATATTTTGCTTTAGATATACCACTTATATTTGCATTTTCTTCAGAGAATTCTGCTCTAAAAGAGTTAATAGTTCCGCTTGCCTCCACTAAGAAGAATTTTTCTCCTGATATAAAAGAACAGCTCTCTGCAACAACTGAACAATCTTCTATTGCTTGAGACAAATCTAGTGAAGATAATTCTACTTCTGTATCAAAATTAGCCTTCCTCTCTCCTCTATCTTCTGAATCTATATCTATTAATGTAAGCATAAAATTCCTTTTAATTTTATCATAGACTGCTATATCTAATTTATTGCCCTCTTGTTCAAAAATTATACTAGAAGAATTAGAAGACCTTCTAAGGATTCGTTTTAAATCTTCTAAATTTACACCCCAAACATTATTATTAGTTTGATACTCTGAAAAACTTTCTCTTGGTAATTTAAAAATAACCATCGCTACATTTGCAGGATCTACAGCAACTATACTCATTCCATCTTCTAACATCTTTATTCTAACTTCCGTTACTAGCTCTGAAATGATAGATACAGCATCATATAGTAATTTTGGGTTATCTAATTTTACAATCATATAAAAAAAATGAACGGTTAATATTTAAATATTTGTTTAATAAAAGTACAATTTAGGCTTCGTTTTATTCAAAAACAACTATTTCACGACAAATCATCTGTTTTGGTTTAAATTCTTCTATTGGATTCATAAATAATTTCAACCCTGTCTCTGCACACACCTTTTCTATATTCACTTTATTATTTCTAACAAATGGAAATGTAATCACTATTTTTGCTTCTTTCTTTTTTACTTGTTTAATGTGTTTTAGTGCTACAATTATAAAATTTTCGAACTTTTCTATAAATTCTTTAGACTCTTTATTTCCAAGTTTCTTTCTTACAACAACTCCTAGTGGGCTTTCTGTTACAATGGAGTCATATTCTCCTACTAATTCTTTTACATCTCTACTTTCTACAAAATATTTAGATTTTATATCAAAGTTTTTCTTCAACCAAGTCAAATTCTTTTTACAATCAGAAATAACTTTAACATCTTTATCGCTTCCTCTTACATTCACATTTTTCAACAACGCTTCTATTAAAATCCCGCCAACTCCACAGAATGGGTCTAGCATCAAGTCACCTTCTTTTGCGCCACTTAAATTTATTAAGATTTTTGACAATCTAGGAGAAATAGCTAACTCTTCTCTCCTTACTGGTTTATTCATATCTCGAAACTCTATTGATTTTGAATCGAAAGTTTGCGAAACTTTCCCATAGTATATTTTGTTATTATAGTTGTATAAGAAAAAATTATATTCTCCTTTTCTTATATTATCATGTGTCCCATCCTGAAACTGTAATCTAGTTCTTCCATGTTTTAGTATTGCTTTTTGTCTATTCATTTTAAAAAAGTGTTTCAATACATCTGGCTCAATGTTACCACTAACTGTGTAGTTGAACTTCTTTTTATAAATTAAATCTGTCTTGTCTAAGTGTCTGGTAAACCCTTTTAAATCACCTTCGTATTCAATAATCCCTAATGATATTATTCCACCAAAATCCTCTATATTAAACTCAGATTTTGTTTCAACTGCAAAAAAATTATTCACAAAAAACAATTCTTTGAATTTTATTTTCCGTGCAACTAAAAAAGATTGTATCTCTAGCTTTGACAGGTAAGGGTTTCTACCTAAAACAAAAAAATATTTCATGCAAGAGAAAAATATTATGACTTTAAATCTTTTTGTAAATTTTCTTCTAGTTCTTTAACTAATAAAGAAACACTATAAGCCGTATCAATATTGACAGATATTGAATCTATACCACATTTAATTAAAAATTCTAGCATTTTGGGATTATTATCTAATTGCCCGCAGATAGATGTTTTAACTTTATATTTTTGACACTCCCTTATCACCCTACTTATTTGTTTTAACACAGCCCAGTTATTCTCATCATAAATGTATTGGACTTCATTGTTGCCTCTATCTATTGCTAATGTGTACTGAGTTAGATCTTCTACTCCAAAAGATACAAAATCTATTCCTACTTCGCAAATATCTTTTATTAAAACAGCAGATGCCGGAGTTTCTATCATCACGCCAAATTCCACTTTTTCCTTACATCCTATGTTTTCAAATATTTTTTTTGCATCAATTGTTTCTTTTATAGATATTATATGAGGAAGCATTACTCCAAACTTATATCCTAAATCTGCTAATTCTTTTATTGCCATTAATTCTGCTTTTAAAATATCGATATGTCTAAGCGAAAACCTTATCCCATGCAAGCCTAACATAGGATTTCGTTCCACTTCTTTAGGAGCTCCCTGTAAATTAGAATGTTTATCACTTCTAATATCTGAAGTTCTAACCCAGATTGGTTTTCCTATAAATTGTTCGGCTATCTGTTTCAATCCTTCTTTTAACATATCTTTATAGCCTTCCAGATTGTTCTCCTGCTTATAAGCTAATGGGTGTTTTTGGTTAGATGCTATTAACTCTTCTAATCTCACTAGACCTATACCATCCGCTTTAGTTTCTGCTGCTCTCTGCGCAAACCTAGGTAAATCTACTGTTACTTTTATTTTAGTTTCAGTTTTAACTATTGGACTTATTTCTACACTCTTATTTTGAGCAATCCCCTTAAACACTTTCCCGTTAAAACCATCTATTGTTACCTCCATACTTTCTTCTAATACATCTAGTGCATTTTGAACTCCAACCACAGCAGGTATACCCATTTCTCTTAATACAATAGCTGCATGTGTTGTAATACCTCCTTCAGAAATAATAACTGCAGACACTTTTTGCATAAACATTAACATATCTGGACTAACTCTTGTAGTAACTAATACATCACCATTCTTTATTTTGCTCAGGTCACTTATATCTTTAACAATTTTTATAATCCCAGAAGTAACCCCTGGAGATGCAGCCATTCCTTCTGTTATTAGTTGTCCATCTATTTCTTGTGTATTTTCTTTATTATCAAGCACCGTAATTATCCTTGTCTGTAAAATATATATTGTGTCATTTTCTATTGCAAATTCTATATCTTGAGATTTCTTATAATGCGATTCTAGTTTTAATGCAAATTCTGCTAATTGCTTTATTTCATAGGTTTTTAGAACACGAGATTTAGACTTATCATCCGGTAATATAGCAGACTTAGTTTGTCCACTAGCTGTTCTTGTAATTGCAATTTTTTTGTCTGAGATAACCTCTTTTAATATCTCTAAATCATTATTTATTATATGTTGGTCTGGTATTATCTGACCAGAGACTATCCCTTCTCCGAGTCCCCAGACAGACTCTATTAAGATTGTATCTTCTCCAGATACAGGGTGTTTAGAGAACATAACCCCTGATTTGTCTGAATCAATCATTTTTTGCACGACCACAGCAATACCAACCAATTGTTCAAATCCTCTTTTTTTTCTATAATATATAGAACGAGCTGTGAAAATAGATGCAAAAACTCTTTTAACTTTATTTATCAATTCTGAGTTACCCTTAACATTAATAAAAGACTCTTGCTGACCGGCAAAACTAGCATCTTTTAAATCTTCAGCTATCGCCGAAGAACGCACAGATACAAATACAGGCTCTCTTGCTGAACGCAATATAGCTAATGCGCCTGGAGAATCTTTTATATCCTCTAAATCTATATTAAAGTGTTCATATGCTTCCAATATTACTTTTTCTAATTCTTCGGGAATTTTCGTAGACATTATCAAATCTCTAATTTTCTTTGTCTTCTCATGCAATTCCTCCGTATTATCCACATTAATTTTTGACAACTCTTCCTCTATTATATTTATTATCTTTGTTTTGTTCAAAAAATAGTAAAATGCATCTGTTGTAATTACAAATGCTTGAGGTACAGGAAAGTTTGCATTATATATTTCACCTAAGTTAGCACCTTTACTCCCTGCAATGTTAATATCTGTTTTTGATAATTCAGAAAGCCACTTTACAAAATTATCACCACTCATTTAATTTAGAATAAAAACTAGTTTATAATTCTTTCGCGCATCACACATACAATATACTAAAAATAGAATATTTATTATGCTCGAGATGTTTTTATTATAGAATTATTTATATATTTAAATCCACTAAATCTTTTATGTCAACAGTTACCTTTATACATGACCAAGAAAGAGATCTCTATAATATCTGGGAAACCGCGACAACTAAAAATGCATATGGATATGATTTCACACAAGGAGTATCTCAAAATATAATAAATCTCTGTAAAGGAAAATCATTTTCTAAAGCAAAACCTGAATTAAAAAAAATAATGAGCAACAATATTTTCTCAAACAAACTAATAGAAATTTATATACAAACACTAACAAAATCATGGAATCTAATAGAGAAAGAATACTTCAGAAGAATGGATAAAATATTTGAGAAAAATATTTCATATAAAAAGATTAACGCCTATATTACAACGGCTGGACGGTGTCCATATGATCCAGATGAACCATCATTTATGGTTAGTTTCTTTTATAGTATCCCTAGCGCATTACAGACTTGCGGACACGAAATTATGCACTTATATTTTCACAAGTTTTATTGGACATATGTAGAAAAACATATTGGACGAAGGAAAACTAGTGACTTAAAAGAAGCATTGACAGTTTTACTTAATTTAGAATTTAAGGGATTATGCTTTGCAAGAGATCTTGGATACCCAAATCATGAGCATCTTAGAAGTTTTATAGAAAGTGAATGGAAAAAAGAGAAGAATTTCAAAAAACTTATAGATGAATGTATAAAATATTTAAAATAATCTGATCCTACTGAGATTTGAACTCAGGGCCTCCGGCTTTCTTAGAGTTTAAGAAAAATACATATCAAATGATACGCACTCTTATAAGACCGGCGCTCTAACCTGGCTGAGCTATAGGATCTCTAAAATAATAAAAAAAATAACTATAAAAAGCTAACTCTAACATTTAAAAATTATAATACATTATACAGAAACTAGAAGTCATCATCATCTTCTTTTACATCTTCTTTCTCTTTTTGCATTTGTTTTATTCTTTTCAATGCCGCTCTAACATTTTTATTCAATTGTTCCATAGAATCATCTAATTGTGCCTTGTTTTTTGTCCCTGTACATACCAACTTCCCATTACTAAATAACAAAAATGTAGCGTTTGGTTCTTCTAATTTGTATACTAAACCAGGAAACTGCTCTGGCTCATACTCAGTATTTTCTAATTCCAATGATAAAGTGTTTAAATTTAAATCTAAATCTATTGCTCCACTTGCTACGATATTTTGAACTGTTATTTTTGGTTTTACAGTTACATTTACTCCTATTTTTTTTAGTTGCAAAATAACTTGTTGAACCACTTCTTTTACTTGTGCTACCGACTTTGTCCCAGTACAAACTAAATTTCCTGAAGAAAATACTAGAACAGCACTCTTAGGATTTGCAATTCGTAATACAAGTCCTGGGAATGTATCTGGATTGTATTCTGTATTAGGTTGTGTTCTTGCTAACTTTGTTAAGCTTACTTCTTTTTCTAAAGATGTTGTAGCAACTATATTCTGAACTCTCAGTGTTGTATCCTTTTTACCTGTATTCTTCGATGCAGCCATTATAATTTGATAATAAAAGTTCTTTATAAAGGCTTTGATTTATTTTTTGTATACACTTTCTGCCTTCTAATTTATATTAATAAACATAAGAAATAAAAAGATACAGATATTTTAAGCTGTATGTTAGATATTCCAGAAGTCAAAAATAAAATTATATTATATTTACAAGAAAACGGGATTAGTCTACCTATCCGAATTGCAAAAGCTGTATCTTTAGAACCACTGTTTGTATCTGCAATACTTTCCGAAATGATCGATTCAAAAACTATAAAAAACACAAATTTTAGATTGGGTTCATCCTCCTTTTATTTTTTAGAAGGACAAGAAGAACAATTAGAGAAAATAGGAGAATTGTATTTAAGTGGAGTTGAGAAAGATGCATTTTTATTATTAAAAGAAAAAAAAATATTATCTGACGAGTCCCAAACTTCCCCTATAAGAATAGCACTGAGAAAAATCAAAGATTTTTCTATACCTTTTAACAATGAAAATAAATTATTTTGGAGATATGTGTTTTACGAAGATACTGTTGAACAAATATATAAGACATCTAACAACAAAGAGGAGATAAAAGATTTAGAGGAGCATAAAAATGAAAATCTTACTAATGAAAATGAAAATTTTGAAAACAAATCTATAGAAAATATTTTAGAGACTATTCCAAAACAAGATGATAAGATTGCATTCAGTGATAAAATCAAAAATGTTCTAGAAAAAAATGGATTTGATTATTTTGAAATACTAGAAGACAATAAAAGCGAAGTTGTTGGTTCCATTATTGTAGATACTAATTTCGGGAAGAAAAAGCAATTAGTTATTGCTAGAAATAAAAAGTTACTAAATGAAAAAGACATAGATTTAGCTATTCAAAAATCAGATTTTTATAAAATGCCACTTCTTATAATAACCTCAGGAAAACTTAACAGAAAAGCATCAGATAAATTAAATACATATGCTAACCTTGTCTCTTTGTACACATTAGAATAGCTACTTTTCCTTTTTAACAGCTAGCGATTTTAATCTTGCGTTTTTCCTTGAAACTTTCATTTCATAATCCATCTCTTTTGCATATTTTATGTCTTCTATTGTATAAAACGCTTTAGGTCCTAACCTCTTTATTATCTCAGATATTTCTTCTACTTTTTTTCTATAAATTACTGTAAAAATTATCTTTACATTACCATTTCGGCCCTGAGCATCGCTTACCGTTAGTATGTATCCTTTAGACTTTAGCTCTTTTATTAGTTCACTAGCGCCATTCTGTGTGATTATCCTAACTAAAACTCTACCAATAGATAATTTCTCTTCTATAATAACTCCAACATAATTACCCATCGCAAATCCTCCAGCATAAAATATATACAACCAATAACTTGTCAAATTGGTCATTATCTGATTTATTGCAACAAGCCATATTAGAACTTCCACAAACCCCAATATTGGTGCTAAATTTTTTCTACCTTTTGAAACAAAAATTATTCTAACAGTTCCAATGCTAACATCAATTATTCTTGCAAAAAATATAAGGATTGCTAAAGCAAAAACATTTGTAACCGATACCACCATTAAAACAAAATCAATTCAAAGTATTTAAATCTGATGAAATAACAGAGAATCCCTAAATTAACCACGGATAATTATATTCACATAAAATATTTTATGTGTTTTGCAAAAAATTATATTTATAAAAAAAACAAAAAAACAAAGGCCTATACTTACTTTTTCTTTTTAGCAGGTGCCTTTTTAGCAGGTGCTTTTTTAGCAGGCGCCTTTTTAGCTGGTGCCTTCTTAGCAGGTGCTTTCTTAGCTGGTGCTTTTTTCTTAGCTGCCATATTTTTTAACAAAACCTCCTTTTTATTGAATAAAATATATTCAGTTTCATTCTATCAAATAGATAGCGTTTTAATTTATAAACTTTTACTTTCTTTTGTTTTTCTCATCAATAAATATAAAAACTTTATTTAATTATTTTTTCTATGGTATATCATTTAATCGACGATAATGAAAAATTAATTTTAAAGTTTGGAGCGGATCACATTAATAAGCTAAAGTCTATCCCTAATTTTTACACTTTTGAGAAAAAATTAATTCATTCCCATAGAGATTTTGAAAAATTTTTCTCTGCACTAACGAAGGGCGAAAAGTGTGCTATAGTATCTGGGATAAACGCTTCAGGAACACTTCACTTAGGACATAAAGTGGTATTCGACACTAACCTTTTTTTTCAAAGAGAATATAATGTCCCTGTTTTTATCCCTATATCTGATGACGAGAGTTATGTTGCTGGGAAAGTAAAAACACAAGAAGAAGCAAAACACAATGCTATAAAACTCGCAAAAGAAATGTTAGCTTATGGATTCAACCCTCAAAAAACCTATTTTATAATAGACAATATTTACACAAACATTTACAACTTAGCATTTAAATTATCCACAAAAATCAATTATTCAGAAATAAAATCTACCTACGGATACAGTCCTGAACAAAACATAGGATTACATTTCTATCCAACAGTACAATCAGCGCACATATTATTCCCGCAAGAAAAATTTAATATAAAAAATGTTCTAGTTCCCATTGGACCAGATGAAGACGCTCATCTAAGACTATGTAGAGACATAGCCAGTAGGTTAAACTATAATAAACCCTCGGTGCTTCACATTAAATATTTGCCAGGCATTGATGGAGATAAAGCGTCTAAGTCAAAAAATAACGCAATATTTCTCAATGATGATTTGAAAACTGTAAAAAGAAAGTGTAATAAGATGTTTTCGGGTGGTAAAGAAACCCTTGAAGAACATAAGAAGTATGGAGGGAACCCTAATATAGACATAGCTTGTCAATATTTATCTGCTTTTTTTTATGATGAAAAAAAGAGCCAAGAATTATTTAGTTCTTACAAAAAAGGAGAAGTTACGAGTGGGAAAATAAAAGAATTATTATTTAATGAGTTAGAAAAATTCTTAGCTGATTTTCAAAATAAGTTATCTAAAATTACAGACAGTGACTTAAAAAAATGTATTTTAACTAACGAATAAATATTTTTTATACTTGCTGCTCCATAATCTCTTCAAGTTCTGCTATATCTTCTATATTTCTATCTAACCTTAAACTCACTATCCGAGGGAAACGTAATGCTAAACCTGAAGAATATGTAGGAGACTTTTGCACATTTTGATATTCCACGCTAACTACTAGTTTAGGTTTTACCCTAACCTTACGGCCCTTTTCGGAAATTATTATTTTTTTTAATAATTGTGTTAGCTCTTCAAAACTTAAACCCTCTTCTTTTTCCTTTAATCCTGTAGAAACTTTTCCTATTTCCAATAAATCATCTTCACTCCTGCAAGCTAAATCAAAACTAGTGAACCAACCTGCACGCTTTCCCGTCCCCCATTCTGCCCCAATAATAACTAAGTCTAAATCATTGTCTTTTGGCTTTAATTTTACTCCATATCCTACTCTAGCACCTGGTTTATATGGTTTATCTAATCCCTTTACCATCACTCCTTCTTGGTTATCATTTAAAGCTTTATTAAAAAAATCCAACGCTACTTTTTTATCATCAGTAATTATTTGTTTGGCAAGATTCACTTTGTACTCGCTTTCTATAATTATTTTTTCTAATAATCTTCTACGATATAAATATTCTTTATTGATTAAATTTTCTCCTTCAAAATATATAATATCAAAAACTTTTAATTCAACAGGAAGGATTTCTATTATTTTTTCTATTTCATATTTTCTTTTTATTCTTTGACTAATAGCTTGGAAGTTAGTATATTCTTTAGTTCCTCTATCATACCCAACAACTTCTGCATCTATGATAAAACTCTTAGCTTTTATATTATTTTTAACTTCTTTTATAATATCTGGAAATTGTAAACTAATTTCTTCTAATCTTCTTGTAAACAATTTTACACCTCCACTAGAATCTTTGTTTATCATAACACGAAATCCATCGTACTTATATTCGAATGCAGCCGGTTTACCTACTATCTCAAATGCTCTTTCTATTGTTTTTACTTTAGGATAAAGCATAACTTTTACAGGCTTTCCAGGTGATAATGTAATTTTATCTAACTCTTTTTTTAATATTTTCTCAAATAGCATCCCCCAATCTATAGTTATATCATACAATTCCTGAATCCTGTTTGCATGTGCTTTTTTTTCTTCTATCGTTTCTGGCTTATAGTAAAAATTCACAATTGCATCTCTAATTATCGCATCTCCTACTCCTATTTTTAGATCAGATAATATAGTTCTCACAATAAATTTTGCTTCTAATGTACTAGCAGAGTGCAACAAATCGACGATTAAATTTATTTTTGAAGAAACAGTCCCGCCTCCTTCTAGTTCAGACATTTTTACAATATTTTTAATAATTTTGTCAACAGTTAGTTTCTCGCTAAATAAAGACATTTGCATTTTTTTCTTACCTAGGAGGTTAAACGCAACATTACCTAAATCACCTATTTTCTTAAATTCTAATACAACTTCTTTTTCATTAAATCCAGAGGCTTTGCTTATTGATTTTATCATTAACTGAAGTGATACTCCTAACTCTTTTGTATCGTAATCAGGATATATATTACCTTTCAGTAAGTGAATATATTCTGGATTTTTTTTAATATTGCCAAGAAACATTGATATTATATGCACTTTATCTAAACTCTTAGGACTAGACTCCAATTCTTCGTAAATTCTACATAACTCTGCATAATCCATAATAGTTATAATAAATTTGAGTTTTTATATATTAAGATTTAATTCTTCCTCTTTGCCAATCTTCTATAATTTTCACTGCCGTTCTATTCTCATCTACCTCTCCACCCTTAACTAAAAACTTCCTTTGAACACCTATTTTATTAAAAATATCATGCTCACTACTTTTATCCTCAAAATCAATACGGTAATATTCTCTTAATGCGACTGGATTTTTATTCTTTAATATTTTTATAATCTCATATGCAACCTTCTCTGGATTTTTGAGTTTATGAGCATCTTTAGAAGCTGTTATGCCAAGTCTGACTTTTCCATCATACTTAGGTATTACCCCTGGTGTATCCATGAACCTAATATTACCTAGGCGTATCCATTGTGTTTTTTTTGTCGTACCACTAATTGCACTAACTTTTGCTTTTGTTTTTGGAGCTATAATATTTAATATACTCGACTTGCCCACATTTGGATAACCAACTATAGCAACTCTTAACGATTTTTTATAATCCTTTGATTTTTCTTTTAAATACCCGTAAACATCTAAAATTGATTTTTTATCATTTATATTTACAAAAAATGAATCTTTATATTTCGTCTTCAACTTCACTAAATTATTCTCATTTACCAAATCTGTTTTATTAAAAACTAAAATCACTTCTTTTCCCAGTAGTCTTGCTTTTCGAACTACCTCTGTGTTAATACTCTCTTTAGGTACCCTTGAATCAACTATTAATAAAATCACATCCGAATTTTTAAGAGAATTATTTACTACACCCCAATATCCCATAACTTTTGTTATCTTTGTTCTTTTTTATTCTTTTGTGTCTAATCAATCTAAAAAAAATCTTCTAAGCTTTTCTGCGAAACTTCTTTTTTTATTTTTTCTAATTTTTCAACTACATTTTTTATTCTTTCTTGGCTGAAATTTTTACTTAACAATATTTCCTTAGTTTTTTCAATATTTATTTTTGGAAAACTAATAATAACATTTACACTCGTTTCATATTCGTGAAATAATCTAAATATTTCTTGCCAATCGAAAATAAATTCATATTTACTCTTAACATATCTAAATATTTCAAATGGATATTTATATCTACGAACTATTTCTAACGCTCTTTTTTGCCCAAGTCCCTTAATACCTCCAGGGTTATAATCTGTTCCTACTAATATCGCTAAACATATCAATTGATCCCTATCTATATTTAATGTCCTTAACACTTCATCAAATTCTATTATCTCTGGTTTGATATCCACGAACCCATTTTTTGTTTTCCTACGTTTAGACATTGTCAAATTCCTTATTAAAAATGGAGTTCCGTATAATAATGTATCATAATCCTGCGACGCTGTACCCCAAACAAGCCTTTTTTTAGCTAAACTAGCAGCTTCTGCTTCGCCTTCACTAGGAGCCAACACATAAGGTATACCTATAGCATTCAACAATTCTTTGGTTTCATTTATTATTTTTTCGCTAATTGTCACACTTCTAGAAGCATATTTCCTCATAGAATCTATATCTTTGTCTCTAACTGCTTCCTGATATTTAACTTCAGCCATCTCCTTCGCTCTCTTACGCCTTTCTATCTCTTCTAGCTTTTGTTTTGGAGGTATACCATCAAAAACATAAACCAATTTAATACCTTCAGATAATAATCTTATATTACGATAAATTAGCCCAGATATGTGAGATGTTATATTGCCATCCTCATCCATTAAAGGAGTGCCATCTGCCTGACGGATACTGGTTAAGAATTGATACAATGCGTTAAAAGCATCCACTGCAACTATTTTGCCATTTAGGTAAGATAACTCTATTTCTCTTTTAGGAATTAACTCACTAATGTTTACACCCATGATATTTACTAGATAATAAACTTTATTTATTTTTTGTATACCTTACATAGAAATGTCATCATACTTTTATTCCACATTCTGGACAAAATTTTTCTCCACCTTCTAAACGCCATTGACAATTTGAACACTTTTTTATTTCTTCCCTTTTTTCAACAATAGCCTCATATCCTTCTTTTCCTGACAAAATTTTACCCATTATCGATCTTATTTTATCGTGTTCCTCTCCTTCTACTTGATATTTTCTCAAATCAAACCCTTCCATTCCCTAAGAAGAAACAAATAATTTTTAAACTTAATCATTTAATTTATATTATGGCTAAAGAAAAATGTAATATTTGTGGGAACGAAGTTAAGCGTGGGTTTATGGACAAAATAATTGGAACAACTGTTAAAGAAAACAATAAAATTTTATATATTTGCAACATTTGTCAAAGAGAGAAATCAGAACTCATTAAATCAAAATGAAGTTATGCCTCTGTAGCTTAATGATAGAGCAATTGCTTCGTAAGTAATAGGTTATGGGTTTGAATCCCGTCAGAGGCTTACATTAAAATAGAAAATAAATTTATCGAAAGCGAGAACTTTTATAAATACGTTAAAATTAATGAAATAATGGATGTAGACATAACAAAATTAGAAACAATTAATATAGGAATAGTAGGACATATTGACCATGGCAAAACTACCTTACTGCAGAGATTGTCTGGCAAGTGGGCAGATACTCATTCAGAAGAACAAAAGCGTAGCATAACTATTAAACTAGGATATGCCGATGCTATTATCAGAAATGAAAATGGTAAATATACAACTGATGCTAACAGTAAAGGAACACCAGTAAGATATATTACATTTATAGACACCCCAGGGCATGAAATGCTTATGGCTACAATGTTATCTGGTGCTGCAATAATAGATGCTGCAGTTTTAATCATATCGGCAAAAGAAGGAATAAAACCTCAAACCAAAGAGCACTTAGTCGCACTTGAAGCCAAAAAAATAAAAAATATAATTATAGCACAAAATAAAATAGATTTAGTAACAAAAGAACAAGCTATGATAAATTATAAACAGATTAAAGAATTTGTAAAAAACACTATTGCTGAAAACGCTCCCATTATACCTATATCAGCACAACAAGGGGTAAACACAGATAAAGTATTAGAGAAACTATGTGAAATTGAAATTCCGAAAAAGGATGAAAATGCCCCGCCTTTACTTCTCGTAGCAAGAAGCTTTGACATAAATAAACCTGGGACAGAGTTAAAAAACTTACATGGTGGAATAGTGGGAGGAATACTTAAAAGAGGAACACTTAAAGTCGGAGATGAGATTGAAATTAAACCTGGCTATTCACAAAAAAAACATAATGAGTTCACATATACCACTATAAAATCTAAAATAATATCTATTTATAAAGGAAGATATAAAGTTGATAAAATTGGCCCTGGAGGTAGTATCGCCCTAGAAACTCAATTAGACACCTCTCTAACTAAATCAGACTTACTTAGTGGGACTTTGGCATCAACAACTGGTAACCTTCCGGAGATAACTAATATCGTTAAAATAAAATAGCGCATATTATTTTGATGTGACAATTTGCAAGTGTCTAAGTGGTTAATATGCATTTAATTAAAAGAGTATAAGTTGTTGATTTATTTTTTATAGAGCAAATAACACGTCACATGTTATTC
>CAZZNU010000013.1:0-14898 GCA_964655925.1 Candidatus Woesearchaeota archaeon
TATTTCAGGAGGTGTTTTATGAGGATAACCATTGAAAAATACTATGAGCCAAATAAGGACCCAAATAGTGAGGCATCAAAGCTTGACGACTTTTTAAGGTCACTATATGGGAAAGGACAATGGCGTAGAACAAATAAAGGTATAGAAATAATTCTTTAATTTTTTTTGTTTTATTTTCAAATAATTTTATAAATGACAAATGCATCCCATATGAATGAATAAGAGGGGACAGTTTTTCATTTTAACTGCTGTTATAGTGGCGGCGTTAATATTTAGTATTAGTACAACGGTTAATAAGGTTAACACTTTTAGGGAATTTAATAAAATACGTGACTATTCTGACATGATAAATAAAGAACTAGCGTTAGTTCAAAATTATCAGGTGTATACTGGAATTGAAAATGAGGAATTAGAAAATTTCATCAATGTATTGGCTGTTACACTAAAAGATCAAGATCCCGGAATAAATTTTGCTATTCTATACGGAAATAAAGATAGCATTATAGTTAAAAATTATGGTAAAAACGGAATATCAGTTAACAATAACATGATACCGGGAACTCTAGACAATGAAGGCTCTATTGTTTTAGAAACTGGAACACTTAAAACATCGACATTTATTGGAGGAGAAACTATAATTTTAAACCCAGATGATGAAACAGAAATACAATTTGAAAAAAATACTTACCTCTTCACCATACCAGAACATAATGTTGTAGTTTTCCTAATAGAAAAGGGGGATGGAGATGAAAAATTTATTACAATCAAATAAGAGAGCTATTAGTAACATTGTTGCTTATGTTTTATTGATTTCAATGACAATAGCTTTATCTGTTTTAGTTCATAATTGGCTCAAAAATTATGTTGCTGATGATTCTATTTCAGAATGTCCGTCTGGTGTGAATATAAAAGTAAAAAAATATTTATGTCAGAATGAGGACAATATAATGCTCTTAGAATTAGAAAACAATGGTAGATATAGCTTTGTTGATTTATTTGTTAAAATTAATAATGTAAGTAACTCAGATATAGGAATATATGATGTATCAGATAGTTTATTTGAAATAAAGAATAGCGATAATTTAATTTTTTCACTGAATTTCGACTCCGAATACAATATGTCTAATATCAAAAATTATGGTTCTACATGGGTGAACAATGGTAAAATTGGTGGTGCTAGGAAATTTAATGGTGTAGACGATTATGTGTCTATTACATCTGATTTAAGAATTTCTCCTGACTCACCTTTTAGCTTTTCTGCATGGATAAAATGGAATGGACAAACGACACCAAGCTCGGGAATATTTGGTTCTACTGGTGGAAACAACAAAAATACGCATTTTGAATTGACATCTTCAGGTATGAGAATAAGATTAGGAGATGTAGAAAAATCTGATATGCCTTTGCCTGAAGTAAATGAATGGAGCTTTGTTGCATTTGCCTATAAAGATGGAATCACAAAATATTATATTGATGGAGAAGAAAAAGATTCATTTTCTGGCCTTAGTGGAGAAATACTCACAGGGGATATATACACAATCGGAAGATCAGATGATGGTAGGTCTTTTAACGGCTTAATAGATGAAGTTAGAATTTTTAATGTGGCATTAACTCCTGAAGAAATATGGAATTTATACTACTACTATTATGCTAATTTTGATGAAATCGATGAATTAATAAATATGCTACCATCTGAATCTAAGTTTATTGCATTTGATTACTCCAAATATAATCAAGTTTCCCTTTTAGAATTACAACCTATAATCGCCGATGGTGATTCGTTAGCTTATTGTAAGACTGTTACGCAAAAAATACAACAATGTAATTAATTTACTGTAAAGAGCTTATCATCGTTCACATCAAAAACTTTTAACCTAACTCCTGAATCTATCCAACCATGTGCGTAATTTAAAGCAGCAAAGGAATTTACAAAATCATTATTAGAATAGAAGTGATTAGCATCAGAAATATAATTTGTAGCCATATCTATTATTTCTTTAGCTTCTATTTCTTTGCCTTTAATAATATGCTTTTTTATTTCTTCTAATGCTGTCCTAGTTATTTTGAAGTATTTTTCTATTTTTTCTTCTGTTATTGTGTTTTTCATGTCGACACCCTCTTTATAACAAAACTAGAACCTACCATCTCCGAATTGATTCCAGATATATTTAAGTCATTAATTTGCGCGGAGAATGGACCTTCTATTAAAGGTATGTGTGACTCCTTTGAAAATTGCTCAAATATTTCTTTTATTTCGTTAATAGATAAAGTAATCGTTGTTATTTGTTTGGCACCTTTTTTGATCACAACAATTTCTTGTCCTGGACCGGGGCATTGTACCATAGATATCAAGGGATCCATAAGTAATGTTTGAATTTTACCATACCTTCTTATATTTCTACCTACGCCTGCTCTTCTTCTACCTATTCCTGGAGTAGATTCCATTTTAGATATGTAAGAAGTCTTTGGAGGCATCCGTGAAAGTGTTATATCTGTATTCACTTTTTCAATTATTTTTAGTCCTTCTTTATTTATTTCTTCTTTTCCCAATGTCCCCATTTGTTCATGAACACTTATTAGTTTCATTATTCCTTCTTGCTTAATAGATATAGCTTGCATCAAATCGTTTGATAGCTTTACAACCAAATCTGAACTTATTATTTCTGCATCTCTTATTTTTAATTTACTTTTTTGTATAGTTTCTAAGATAGCTACAGTAAATTTTCTTACAAAATTGTTATTAGACATTAAATGTTCTTCCATTATAACTGTGGTAGCGGTTTGGGTCTATCTGCACCTTGTTGTGAATTATCATTTGGTAATCTTACTTGTTGAGATGGAATTGGTCTTGTTTGTGTATTTTGTTTCTGGCCTTCAAATGGATTAGGATTTGTCGCTGGTGATGTAAATCTTGATTGTCTTTTGAATTGATCTTCCATTAAAACGAGTCCTTTTGCTATAGTTTTATTTTGTTCTAATAAAGAATCTATTTTGTTAACGACTTGTCCATCCACTTGTTTTTCTGATTTAGCAAGTGCTTTTGCCGACTCTTCAAATATATTTAGTAATTTAGAAATATTTAATGATAGTTCGCCAAACTTTATTGTAAGGTTTGTCATAGCATGTTGCAAATTTATGAAATTTTCTATAAATATTTTCTCGTTATATACAATCCCTGTTTTATTACTAGTCTTTGTAGTTGAGGGCTTACCTTGAGATTTTGAAACTTTCTTCTTTGTAGCTGTTTTTTTACCTGAGCTTTTAGAGGTCATATCGATTATAAGAATAATAAGTTTATAAAGTTTTTACTATCACTCAAAGACAAATTTTTACATAAATTTTTATAAATGATAAATTACATTAATGATTATGGAAGATGCTATATATATGGAAAATTATGAAAGATTTGTAGACTATTACTACAAAAAAAGAGTCGACATTATCTCAAAACTAAGGAGTTTAGAAGTAAAAAAAACTGCGAACAATATTTTATGGTCCGAAAAGTATCGTAGGAATGGTATTATGGCACTAGAAGATTTGCTAGACGAAAATGACAGAATTACATCGGAAATAAAAGAACTTAGCGAAGATAGAAAATATGTAAACGATTTTATTAATAGTTTTCTAAGTGATGAAGATAATTTTAGATCTATACTATATAATTGCTACTCTTCTGAACAGTTAATAGATGTTGCAATAAGCGTAAGTAAAGATAAACGGTCTTCTTTGCATCGAAACATTATTAGTGAAATAAATAAAACAAAAGATAATTACAACTATTTGATAGAATCTTATATGCCATTAAAAAAGGAATTTAAAGATAGAAACAATCTTGAAAAAAAAGAAGAAACCATTGAATATATCTTGAATAATAATTTTAATAAATATAACCACACTGAAGCTAGAAAATTTTTTAAAAAATACGAACCTATGTCTTTAAATGAAAATCAATTATATTTTCCTTTGCATTGATTAAATTCATAACAAAATATTAGTCTATATTCTCCACTGGTCTCATTAGAGGGAAAAACACTGTCTCTCTGATAGGTTTATCTACTAAAAAAGAGAACAATCTTTCTGAGACTCCAAATCCACATGCTGGAGGCATACCATACTTTAGAGCCTCAACAAAACTATAATCGTGTTCTTGTGCTTCACTATCTCCTGCTTCCTTTAATTCTCTTTGTCTTCTAAATCTTTCATCTTGTTCTAATGGATCGTTTAACTCAGAATACCCATTCCCTACTTCTGAACCTGCTATAATTATCTGGAATTGTTCTACCTTTCTTGGATCCTCTTGTGAGCGTTTAGCTAATGGAGAAAGTTCTACCGGTTGCCCAATTAAAAATCCAGGACCAGATATTTGTTTCCTACAATATTTCCACAATATATCTACCAGCCTCCATTTATCCACATTGTTAGGATCAAATTTGACATTTAGTTCATTTAATCTTTTTATGATATCTTCTCTTGAAGCGCTATAAATATCAACACCTGTCTTTTCTTTTAATAGTGATTCATAATCGTACACTTCCCATTCTTTTGAAAAATCTACTTCATACCCTCTTGATTTGAACTTAAGGTTACCTATTACATTCATCGCTATTTCCTTGTATAACTCTTCTGTTAGTCTCATTCCATCTTTATAGTTAGCATATCCCCAATAAAATTCCATCTGTGTATAATCTTGTAAATGCTCAGCATCCATTCCTTCATTTCTAAATTGCCTTCCTATTTCAAATGTTTTTTCATATCCCGCTACAAGTAACTTTTTTTGCCATAGTTCCCCCATTGATATTCTCAAATAAACATCCAAGTCTAACGCATTATGGTGTGTTTTAAATGGAGTTGCTGCAGCTCCTCCAGCAGTATTTTCAAGAACAGGAGTCTCTACCTCTAAAAAACCTCTCTCACTTAAAAAATTTCTAATAGTATTCCAGAACTTTTGTTTTTTCAAAAAGATATCTTTTACTTCTTCGTTCATTATAATGTCTAGATACCTTTTCCTAAGTCTATCTTCCTCGTTTTGCAGTCCGTGTTGCTTATCTGGCAATGGTAAAATTGACTTCGTTAGCAGAAATAATTCTTTGACTAAAATAGATATTTCTCCTGTTTTAGTTTTCATTGGATTTCCGACAATCCCAACGATATCCCCAACAACAATATAATCATTAAAAAAGTCCATCTTCTCTGAATCCAAATTCCCTGATTGTAATACTATTTGGATTCTACCTTTAACATCTTGTATTTTGGCGAAAGATAGCTTACCAAAACTTCTTAGAAACATTATTCTCCCTGCAACTATTTCAGTTTCGGAGGATACTTCTTCGTTTTTTAAATTTTTAAATTTATTTTTTATTTCTGAACTATAACTTTTCTTATCATGATAATCAAATCTATGTGTGTATGGATTAATTCCTTTATCCTTTAATTCTTTTATTTTTCTTTTTCTTTCGTTTATTATATCATCTTCCCTTGACATTGTATATTTGAGTAATATTATATTTTAAAACTTTAGTATTTTAAATTCTTTAAACTCTCCCTCCCATCTTTTTTTGTCAGTTTCCACATTCCTAATTTGAGAATGTTTAGGGCCTTTTTTTATTATTTCTAAAAATCTCTCTACATTTTTTTCTTCACCCTCTACTAATATTTCCACTTTACCTTCCGGGAAATTTCTTAGATATCCTTTTAAATTTAATTTATCAGCATTTTCCTTGACAAACTGGTTTAAAAACATTCCTTGAACATTCCCTTTAACTGTAATTTTCATGGCAGTCTTCATTCTTTAAATTCAACCATAACTTTATCTTTAGAAAATTTATATCCTATCAGCTTCATTTTTAACGGGATACTCTTTACAAAACAATGGTCTTTTCCGAACACTTTAATTTCAAATCCATTTTCTAATTTGGCTACATCAACCTGGGTCCTATCCTTTATTTCATCTACATCTATTTCATATATTATGCTATCTGAGAATCTTCTTACTTTCGACTTCGCTATTTTTTTAGGTAACTTAGATCTTCTTTCTTCCTCCTGAGGTGTTATCTTAATAACTTCTTTAGGTTCACGCTCTGAAGCACCTCTCTTTAACATATTAGGGGGTATACCTGTCCTTATATTTATCTTAAAATCTCTAGGAGCACTATCTCCTAAATTCTTCATTTCTTTATCTAATTGTTTAATTAAAGAATTAGCTATTTTGTCCAGCCCAAATGGTAACTTTAATTCCTGTGATACCATGTTATCATCTATATTGTCATCTTTACCTAAAATTCCATATTTCTTCTTGTTTCTTAGGTCTCTTTGGCTAGCACCACACCAAGGACAATAGCTAAACCCTTTCTCTATTTTTTCAGCGCAAGATGGACATTTTTTTTTCATAATTAGTATTGGTTAAACGAATATATAAAGTTTTTTCTAGTCTGATAAATTCAAGAAAAATAATTTATATTGTTTTGTCTTTTGTTATTATTTTCTAAGTTACCTTTCTCTAACATATTCATTATCTTTGGTTTTAATATCTGCCATACAGAGTATACATCGTTTATATATTGAGCTGTATCTTTTTCAGAATATATTACTGATATTTTCATATCTTTAATCATAAGGTGTTCGATTTCGTTACATATGTTTCCTATCTCTTTAAAATCTTCGTCCTTAAATGAAGATGTAAAACTTAATATAAAGCCTCTCACATTTTTTGGGTTCCTAAATGTATCTAATAAATTATAAAATGAGCTTAATGTCTGCATCATTAAAATTCTAATATCCCTTAATAAAAATAGAGAACCTTCTTTTAATTTATTTATTATTTGGAAATCTTCATCCAATTTTTCAATCTCTGGCAAATTATATTCAAACTTCTGATATTCTTTTTTTATTTTGTTTATTTTATTTTCTTCCATAAAAAATCTTAATTGTTTTTTAATACATATGGGACGAGAGGGAGTCGAACCCTCCACTCCATGGTCTTCAGCCATGTGCTCTCCCGCTGAGCTACCGCCCCATATATAAGAAGGAATATAAAATAACTTTTTAAACTTTGTTAGTTAATTGTTTAAATGTTATTTGGGGTTTTAGTTGTTTTAATTTTATTACCTATTATTATTTTAAACTTTAATAAAAAATTTAGGAGTACTTTTTCTAAAACCACATCTGATAATTTTGAAATAATAATAGAAGTCCTTCTTGGATTTATTTATTTTTTTATAATTATATTCTCGACTTTCTCCTCATATCAATTTCAACCTTTCCCCATAATACTATTTGGGGCTGTTCTGTATTTTGTTGGTATTACATTAACTTACATTGGGTATTATACTTTTTTTGTATATAGAGGAAATTTAATTAACAAAGGTATATACAAAGTTTCGAGAAATCCAACTTATTTGTTTAGTTATATTGCTATTTTAGGAATTGCTATTTTGTCTGGTTCATACATTCTTCTTATTTTGTTAATATTGCTAATAATTTTTACACACAGAATAATAACTAATGAAGAATGTTTTTTAAAAAAAGTTTATGGTAACAAGTATCTAAAATACAAAAGAGACACTCCACGATATCTGTAAATAATACCTAGAAATACTTTTAAATATCCTAGAATTATTCTAAGTATGAAATATACGAATTAATTTTAAAATCAAAATGATTATATTTCTAAATATTTATGAGAAAAGTAAAAGATTTTGTATGGCATGAAGGAATAAGTGTTTCAGAACTAGTTGAAAATTTCAAAAATATTGGATTTCAATCTATGGAATTAGCAGAAGCTTCTGAAGTGATTTTGAAAATGAAAAGAGAGAATGCAAAAATTTTCTTGACTTTTACATCTAATATGGTAACTTCTGGACTAAGGGGGTTTTTTGCTCAGCTTTGCAAATTAAAAATACCAAATATTTTGGTAACAACATCTGGGTCTATTGAAGAAGATTTAATTAAAGCTAGTGGGGAATATTTTGAAGTTTCTAATTTTAACATGGATGATGTTGTGCTTCATGAAAGGGGAGAAAACCGTATAGGTAATTTAATAATAAGAAATGAAAGTTATATGAAATTTGAGGATCTTATAATGGTATACCTTGAGAAAATATATCTTAAGAAGAAAAGAATCTCGTCTTCTGAACTATTGCATGAATTAGGTTTGTTAGTTGATGATGAAAACTCTATATTACATCAAGCGTCTAGAAATGATATTCCCATTTTCTGCCCTGGAATTGTTGATTCATCTTTTGGGTTTCAATTATATATGTTCCAACAGAAGCACCCTGATTTTATTGTAGATACTATCTACGATATGAACTATATAACTACTAATCTTAGTTTTGATGAAAAAAAAGGTATAATTTCTCTTGGTGGTTCTATTTCTAAACACTATGCAATTTTTGCAGCATTATTGTCTGGTGGATTTGATTATGCAGTATATTTAACCACATCTCATCCTAGCTCTGGATCTATGAGTGGAGCTACTACCCAAGAGGCAAAAAGTTGGGGAAAAATAAAAGATGATGGGTATGGTGCAACTGTAATTGGAGATGTTACAATCAATTTCCCTATTTTAATGACAAAATGTTTGGATGAAATGAAAAAAGAAGGATTACTACAATGAATAAGGCGAGATTTGTACTAAATAAGAATACTGTATTAAAGCAATTAAACGTGCTAAAAACGCTGGGTGTAAGAATTTCTTATTCTTATAAAACTAACCACGAAGTCGGAGATATTTTACAAAATAATACTGATGTAATGTTTTCCATCCACTCAGAAGAAGAAATAGATATGATAAAGGATAAAAGAAAAATCATTTTATTTTTACAGGCTCCAGACAAAGAAGAACTAAAGCATTTTTTGGATGTGGGTATCAGAAATTTTGTAGTGGATAATGAAATTGATTTTCAAAAAATTATAGATATCGTAAATGACAAAAAAATAAACATTAGTTTACTATTAAGAATGAAGATATCTGAACATAGGATAGGTACTGGGAAGTATTTCGTTTATGGAATGAACTCCTCGTTAGTAAATAAGTTAATAATAAAAGAGAGAGGCAATCCATATATTGATTTTGGAATTCATGTTCATAGAAAATCACAAAATACATCAGAATGGGAAATTTTAAATGAGCTAAAAGATTCTATATCTGAAGATGTACTGAATACAATCAGAACTCTAAATTTAGGTGGAGGACTTCCTATTAAATATAAAAGTTACACTTCTGAAATACTTCCATATATTTTTAATAAAATAACTAATGTGGTAGAATATTTTAGAGGGAAAAATATAGATGTTTTTATAGAACCTGGGAGGTTTATCTCTGGGCCCGCGATAAAGTTAGAAACTAAAATTATACAAATTCAAGATAACAATATAATAATCAATACTACACTTTACAATTGTGCACTTGACACATTATTAACTGGAACAAAAATGATTGTGGAAAACGAGTTAGAAGATAAAGAAGATGGGAACTACTACTTGATTAAAGGAAATTCTCCAACAAGAGATGATATATTTAGATACAAAGTTAAATTAAAGAGTCCGAAAGTTGGGGACAAAATAGTTTTTTTGAATGCAGGGGCTTATAATTATAGTACAGACTTTTTCGGTTATATAAAATTAGAGACTTTTATAGAATAGTCTTATTGTTTTAAATATTTTTTTTTTTGATTTTCCTTTCACATCTTTTAGAGGAACATATTCTACTATATCTACTGCTCTCACATTGCTTTTCTTAAGAATTAACTTCAATATTTTTTTAAACTTCAAAAAAGACAAACCACCTTTTTCTATATAATTAACTGCTGGAAAAAACTTAGGATTTATTACATCAAGATCTACTGATAAATATATACTCTTGTTTTTTAACATTCTCTTTACATGTTTCTTTATATTACCTATTTTCTCATCCCATAAAAAATACTTTATCTTATTTTTCTTTAGAAACTCTTTTTCTTCTGGCTCTATTTTTCTTAATCCAATTAAACAAATATTTTTTCTCTTCCATCCTTTTTTTATGAGAGCTGATAAATATTCTTCATGCGTTGGTTCTTGCATCTCTGGCATGCAATCTGGGTGTGCATCTAATACTATTAAATAAGGGCTTTGATATTTTTTCATAAAATTTAATCCTAATGGATACGTTATAGAGTGATCTCCACCAATAAATATCACTTTATCTTTAAAGTATGGTTTTGACTCATCAATTATTTTATTTTGATCAAAAGATATATCTTCATTAGTAATTTTTATCTTGTCAAAAAATATTTTGTCTTTCAAAAACTTTGGAGACATCTCAGGACCTTTTAAATTTAAAGAATTAATTCTAGGGATAGAAACTATTTTAATCATTTTATTTTAAATGTTTCTTTTATATTTCCATATATTGTAATTACAGCATCAACTGGTGCCATTATTGTTCCAGCTATTCCACCTCCAATAAAACAAATAGAATCAAATATGTTTTCATTTTCGAAATCACATGCATTAAGCAAATGTTCTGATTTTAGTCTGAGTGGATTATATATTTCTTTATTCATTTCTTTCCTTTTGGCACTAAAAGGGGTGCTACCATTTAAAAACCCTGTAATAAATTTTTCTTTTTTACTTTTCAGTGCTTTCATATTTATACTAATATATCATGTATTTTAAATATTTAGTTTATTGATTTCATCCTTGATTGTATCTCAAAATTGCGTTTAGCTATTTCATATGCCTTATTTTTCCTATTTTCTAGCTCAAAATAAATTTTTTTTGCTAACTCTATTTTTTCCATTTTATTTCATGATTTTCATACCCTTTAATTCTAAATAACTTAAGACAGCTTTATCTACAAAATTTCTTTTGGAAGGATACTCTATTTTGTTTCTTCTATTCTGATTGATATAATTTTCTATTTCTCCTAATACCCACTTACTTATCTTTACAGAACTTTCTGACACCATGCGTTACTAATAGTAACTTTCGGTATATAAATGTTTGTTTTAAAACTTGAAATAAAAAATATATTTGCTTCAATACTATATTCCTCCAATGGAAATGTCTATTTTTACCAAAGGTTTTTAAACAAATGTTTTGTATTCTAATTTATGGCTGCGAATGAAAAAAATTTAGACAAAATAAAAAGAATTATAAAAAATCAGTCTAACATTCGAAATATTGCAACTTCGGCACACATCCATCATGGAAAAACTGCGTTTACTGATAACTTATTAGCTGCTGCAGGAAAGCTAGCTGTAAAAAATGCAGGGGATTTAGAAGGTGGAATGGCCACTTGGCTACATGCTGATGAGCAAGAAAGATTGATGACTGTAGATGCTGCGAATGTTTCTATGGTACATGAATATGGCGATCAAGAATATTTAATTAACTTAATAGATACTCCTGGACACGTTGATTTTGGAGGGAATGTTACTAGAGCGATGAGAGCCATCGATGGCACTATTGTTCTTGTCTGTGCTAGCGAAGGAATAATGCCACAAACAGAAACTGTATTGAGACAAGCTTTAAGAGAGAGGGTTAAACCTGTTTTATTCATAAATAAAGTTGATAGACTAATAAAGGAACTTAAAGTTTCCCCTGAAGAAATGCAGAAAAGATTTGAGAAAATTATTTTTGAATTTAATAAATTAGTGGCTGAAATAGCAGAACCAGAATATAGAGGGAAATGGCAAGCTAATGTTATGGATGGAAGCGTTGCTTTTGGAAGTGCAAGAGATAATTGGGCTCTTACTATTCCTTTTATGAAGAAAAAAAATATTTCTTTTAATGATATTTACAAAATATATGATGAATCGCTATCTGAAGAAGAAAGAAAAGATTGGGTATGGGAAAACGCTTCGCTATTTGATGCTATGATGGATGTTGTAGTTAAACATTTACCTAGTCCAATAGATGCTCAAAAGTATAGAATTGGTAGAATCTGGAGGGGGGAACAAGATTCTGAGTTAGGAAAACAATTACTTTCTTGCGACCCTAACGGAGAAACAGCATTTGTTGTTACAAAAATTGTAATTGACCCTAGATACGGAAAAGAGATATCTGCTGGAAGACTTTTTAGTGGTAAAATTTCTGTGGGACAAGAAGTATACATGAATTTAGCTAACAAAAAACAAAGAATACAACAAGTATTAGTATATGATGGTGTTAGACCTGAGCAAGTTGAAGAAGTAGTCGCAGGTAATGTTTTTGCAATTGCTGGAGTTGCTGCAGAAGTTGGAGAAACTATTTCTACAAACCCAATAGAACCTTTTGAGGCAATCACACATTTATTTGAACCAGTTGTTACTAAGTCTATAGCTCCAAAAAGAACAGCAGATTTGCCTAAAATTATAGAAGTACTAAAACAAGTAGGTAAGGAAGACCCTTCTTTAAAGATAGAGATTAATGAAGAAACTGGTGAATCGCTTATTAGTGGAATGGGAGAATTACACTTAGAAATAATAGAAAATAGAATAAAAACTGAAAGAGGATTAGATATTGTGATGGGGCCTCCGATTATAGTCTATAGAGAATCTGCATCTAAGAGTTCTCAACCTTCGGAAGGACGTTCGCCTAACAAACATAATAGTTTCTTTTTGACTGTAGAACCATTAGAAGAAGAGATTGTTAAAGCTATTTCAGACAAAATGTTACCTAGTGGAAGAATTAAGAAAAAGGATAAAGCTCTAGATGAAATATTAGTTGGATTGGGAATTACAAGAGAAGAAGCACAACAATACAGAGATATTTTCAATGGGTGTGTATTTTTAGATAAAACAAAAGGAGAAGTGCACATTGGAGAAGTAATTGAATTAGTTTTAGATGCTTTTGAAGAAGTTATGAAATCAGGACCCTTGGCAAGAGAACCTTGTCATAAACTAAAGGTTTCATTGGTAGACTTAAAGCTTCATGAAGACGCTATTCACAGAGGACCTGCCCAAGTCTATCCTGCTGTTAGAGACGCTATAAAAGAATCAATGTCTAATGCTACCCCTACAATTTATGAGCCTGTTCAAGTGCATCAAATAGAAGTTCCGAATAATTTTATGGGAGCAGCTACTAGCCTTGTTTCTCAAAAAAGAGGAAATCTTATAGATGTTGAGCAAGATGTTTCGTTGGTTACACTTAAAGCAGAACTTCCTGTTCAAGAAATGATAGGATGGACAAGTGATTTACGTTCAGCTACTGAAGGAAGAGGAGTTTCTAGTTTGGTTAGTCAAAGTTTTAAACCATTACCTAGAGAGTTACAAGATAAAGTAATAACACAAATTAGAACTAGAAAAGGATTAAGTGAAAATCAATAATATTATTTTATTTTGTTATATTTTTCTACAAGTATTAGTATCCCTCTTAATTTTGACATTGCGTTTTCATATATAGATATTGCCTCTACAAACAGACTTGCTGGGTTTCTTTTTTCACTTTCTAATAAGATCATATTTTCTTTATAGTTTTGGGTTATTAGTGCGTCTAGCTTCTTTCTCTCACTCAAGTTTTTCGCCAATTTAATGTCTTTATTTGGAAAATTTTCAGAGAGAATTTCCATTGGTTGCTTAAATTTCTCATATATTTTTTTTAATCCTTCATTAGATTTTTTGGAAGGTTTAATTCCTATAGAAATTAATTTTTTAGGTAACAAGCCTAAATTTTCTGCTATATCACCTAGTTGTTTTAGTTCATTAACCAATCTTATAAGATACAATATTTTTTCTGCTTCTTCTTCTGAATGTTTCCTTTGAGATAGTCTAAACAAATAGTCACTTATTGTTTTTGTTAAAACATCAATTAAATTAGCATATTTATCTAGCAATAGTATTCTTTTTTCTTCATTATCTTTAATGACTTGTTCAGATACATCAAACATTTTTTTCACTGTTGTGATTAGATGTTTTATCTCTTTTTCTAGCTCTTTAAACGCTTCTTCCGTATTTGGTATATCTTCTGACAAATATCTAGATTTCATTAATATTTCCTCTTCTTTACTTGGGACTATCATCTCCACCACTTTTTGGAATGGTTTTATAAGTACTAAGAATAGACATGCTGCTAAAATATTAAATATTGTATGCGCGTTTGCTATTTGTTGTTCTATTGTTCCTCCAATAATTTGTATGAAATTCGTATAAGGAGCTATAAAAGGTAATAAAAACAAAATCCCTAAAAAGCTAAACATTGTATGAGCAACTGCCACTCTCTTAGAATATGAATCTTGTTTAAGTGATGCTAATAAAATTTTAAGAGTTGTACCCAAATTTGCTCCAAGTGATATTGGGATTCCTTGTCGCAATGATATCAATCCAGACCCAGCTAATATTATCACGACACCTATAGTAACAGCACTGGAATTAGTAATAGCTGTGAATATAAAACCAGCTATTATGGCTAAATATATATTAGATAAATTCGAAAATATGTTTACAACTAGCGGATTATTTTGTAATGGTATTACTGCCGTAGATATTAAATTTAGACCGAAAAATATCAAGCCAAAGTAAAATAGTCCTTCACCTACATATTTATATTTACGACTAAAAGAACCTATCAAAAATCCTAATATCATTATTACTGGAGCAAATGAGAAAATGTTTAATGCCACTAATTGGGCCGTTATTGTCGAACCAATGTGAGAGCCAAAGATAATTCCAAGACTTTGTGCAAAAGAGATTAACCCACTGTTTACTAATCCAAGAGTTATTAGTACAGTTACTGTACTAGACTGCAAAACCGCAGTAACCCCGAACCCTGTTAATGTAGCTAAATATTTATTTTTTACAGCTTTCTGCAATATTTTAGAGAATTTATTAGAGGTTATTTTGCCTATTTCGTTACTAAAATTTTCTAAACCAAATAAAAATATTATTAACCCTATTATTATTGAAATAATTAATTCTATCATTTGTTACCTCTATTTTAAAA
>CAZZNU010000014.1:0-13530 GCA_964655925.1 Candidatus Woesearchaeota archaeon
AGAAGATGAAATGGGTTCTAAGATAAATAAAGTATCAATAAGTTAGTTTTACTTCCACGCTAATTCAAACATATAAGCTACAGAATTAGTGAAAAATGGAGAGTTTATCCAAATACCATAATCAAAATCATCATGTGTTGTGGTAGGTTTCATAGTAAAAATTAATTCAGATTTATCTGCAATAATAAATCTCGCATTTATAGGTTTGGATTTTATTTCAACACCGAATTTTTTTGATAATTTCTCTGCATCCTTACTAGAATCAGGTACGATTACCTTTACATCAACTTTTCTTTTGTTTAATTTGCTAAATGTATCCTTAAACATCACTGCTTTATTACTTAATTCATAAACCGATGTAGCTAAATATACGCTTTTTTCCGCATTTTCCATTAAGTCTCTCATTTGAGTATACAAATTGCTTCTACCCCTAATTGATGTGGATAGATTATTATTTTTTATAGGTTCTATACCTGAGTTATGCAAATCAACTAACTCCTTGTATTCCTCGCTGTTTTTAAGTTTTGAGAGGCCATCTACCCTTTCTTCAGCGCTCTTTAAAGTATTGTTTTTTAATTTTTCTATAACAACATCGGGTTTCACTGCAATGTATTTGACAGGCTTCCCTATTTTTTGTATAACAAAACCCTGTTTTTCTAATCCTTCTAATACGTCGTAAGTTCTAGAACGAGGAACATTACTTATTTCCGCAATTTCTCCCGCAGATGAAACTCCCCTCGAAAGCAAAGCAATCCATACTTTTGTTTCATAGATATTCAGGTCAAAGTACCCTTTCATTCTTTTTATTAAATCTTGATTTATAGCCATATTTACTACCTGTATTGAGTTAAACAAATGCCCGTATTTAAATCTTTTGCATGTGTAACTACTTCGTTAAGACAACACCGGAAAGATTTAAATACTCCAGTATATTGTTACTACTATGAAAAACATATTTGATTATATATTATTATTCCTCTTGGGTTTCCTTAGTTGCACAATCTTTTTCATGAGTCCACAAATTACAGGAATCGAAATGCCACTAGGATTTGGGTACCAAAGTAATCATGCTCCTTCTAACTGGATTAGCGAAGAAGATATCATTATAATGAAAGACAAAATAATAATAAATGTAGATAACGCAGACATTTCTTATTACGGAGCTACAGGAAGCATGAAACCTACATTAGATGAAAATGCCAATGGTATACGTATTATCCCAAGTAGTCCAGACTCAATAAATGTAGGAGATATTATATCCTTTAATAGAGACGGAATCTTAATAGTCCACAGAGTTATAGAAAAAGGACTTGATGACAATGGATTATATTTTATAACTAAAGGGGACAATAATAGTTTTTCTGATGGTAAAGTAAGGTTTGAAGATATAAAATATATAACGATTGGAATATTATACTAGCTTAATAATTTTTTTATTGTTTCTGAAACTTTTTTTACTTTAATATTAGAGAGTAATAATGCTGTTTTAACATCAATCAAAGATTTTCTATTGCAAGAACCAATCAACTTACCTTGGACTTTATCGCTTTTTACAAACATAAATGAAGCTTTAGAATATCCTAATATTCCTATGTATCGCATAATTGCTTCTTCAACCTGCTTAGCAGAATCACAATCTATCAATAAATATCTTCTGTTATCTCTCGCCGAAGGCTTAAGTTTTAAAATCTTGTTGTTTTTATTCATCTTTTCCAAATGTACAGATTCCTTCATAAAAATCTCTTATCTCGCATTTATCGAATTCATCATTTACACATATGATGTAAGCTTTCCCATTATTATCATAAGCTTTTCCAATACTAAAGCCAGCTTCTTCGCAATATTTTTCATATATATTTTTACTTTCGTAAACAACATTCCCTGTCATAGAATTTCTAAAGTAAAAAAAACCAAGAACTACAACGATTAACAATATTGCCAATGGTTTTAATATTCCATTCTTATTTTTCATATCTATAGAAAATATTAGTAGTTTAAATTATTTATGCTTATAAATAGTACACTAAATTTCCATCTAAAAAAATAAAAAAGGGAATAAAAAATAAAATCCCAAATAAAAAATAAAATTTATTTCAAACTTTTTTCCACAAGAGATTTACAAACTCCAGCAGCTACTGTAACACCAGCGTCTCTTATTGCAAATCTTGCCATATATGGATTATCTTTTACTGTTTCTAGTACTAGATTACCTATTGGTCTGATTTTAACAATAGCAACATCTCCGTTTTTTAAGAAGTCTGGATGTTCTTGAGCTACTTGTCCAGTTGCAGGGTCTAGTTTAGAAACTAATTCTACAAACTGGCATGGGACTTGAGCTGTATGGACGTGGAATACTGGAGTATATCCTTTTGCAATTACAGTTGGATGGTTAATCACAGCTACTTGTGCTTCAAACTCTTCTACAATTTTTGCAGGAGCTGCAGCATCACAAATAACGTCTCCTCTTGCCATATCTTTCTTTCCAATGCCTCTTAGATTCACTCCGACATTATCACCAGCTTCCGCTTCTTTTAATTGTTCATGGTGAGCTTCTATAGAACGAACTTCTCCTTGAACACCAGTTCCGCTTCTTCCTGGAAGAATGACAATTTTTTGTCCAACCTTCATAACTCCTGTTTCAACTTTCCCTACAGGTACTGTTCCAATTCCTGTAATATCATACACATCTTGAATAGGCATCCTCATTGGTAAATTTGTAGGCTTCTCTGGAGCTGGGAACTTATCTATTTGTTCAAATATAGTTGGTCCTTTATACCAAGCCATGTTGGTACTTTTATTAACTATATTATCACCCATAAGTGCAGAGCCAGCAACGAAAACTGTTTCATCTGGTTTATAACCAGCTTGTTTAATAACAGCTTTTACTTCGTCCACAGTTTTGTTAAATCTATCTTCAGCATAATTTACAACATCCATTTTGTTTATTAGAACAGATAGATTTCTTACACCCATTGTTCTCAATAACCAAACATGTTCTTTTGTCTGAGGTTGAACACTGTCTTCACATCCAACAACTAAAAAAGCTGCATCTGCTTGTGAAGCACCAGTAATCATGTTCTTAACAAAATCCTTGTGTCCTGGAGCATCTATAATGGTAACTTCGAAGTTTTGAGTCATCAACTTTTTATAAGATAAGTTAATAGTAACTCCTCTTTCTCTTTCTTCCTTAAGGTTATCCATCACATATGCGAATTCAAAACCAGCCTTACCATGTTTTTCTGCCTCGTCTTTGTATCTCTTCATTTCTTGATCAGACACTGCTCCACCATCGTAAAACAATCTACCAACTGTAGTTGACTTACCTTGGTCTACGTGTCCGACAAAAACAACATTCATGATAGGTTTTTCTTTTGCCATAGTTATTTTTCTTTAATTTAGTTATGACCGATAGGGTCCTACCTACATAGCAAAATTGCTTTAAAAAGTTTGTTATATAATATTTAGAATTAGAAAAATATTAAATGAAAGTTTAGAAAAAATATTAGATATTAGTTATTCAAAAAAATCCATTCGTGCATCAACAATTAATGGTCCGTCTTTAGATAAAATTACTGGATTTAAATCCATTTCCTTAACATCATTGTACCTTGCCCAAAAAGAAATCATCTCTATTAAACTAATTAACTTTTCTTTATGTTTGTAATTTTTTATTTCTTTTTCATTAATGGAATTAATCATTTCTTTTATTTCATTACGATTAATTTTTGAAGTTCTAAACGCTATCTTCCTATTAACTAAATCGCTTCCACCTACCCCAAACATTAGTACTTTCCCAAAAACTTCTTCTTCTTTAATTCCGATTATAGTGTGAAACCCTTCTACAAGTGGTTGATGTACTACTCGGTTTTTTGGAAATCTTTTTTTCATTTCGACAAATGCATTATTCGAACTAGTTATATCATCACAAAAAAACACTCCACCAGCATCCTTTTTATGTATATGAGAATCAATTTTCAAATAACAAGGGTGCTTTAAATTTTTTAAATCCAACTCTGAATTAACTATTATCGTCTCTACAATAGGGAAATCTTTCAATACTTCAAAAGAATGTAACAATCCAAACATAATAAAATAGAACATTATAGGTTTAAATATTTTTTTAAATACATAGAAGTTATTTCCTTCTAATGTCCCTTTTTTCCATTAAATTTATAAACCAAAAATAAGACAATCTACTATGGTAAAAGCAAAAGTAATACAGTTTAGAAGAGGAAGAACAACTTACACGCCTAAACATTTTTTAATAGAAATTGAAGGTGTAGATAACAGAGAAAAAGCAAGTACATTTGTTGGTAAAAAAGTTAGTTGGGAATCAACAGGTAAAAATCCTAAAAAAATTGATGGATTAATAAAGTCTGCACATGGTAACAAAGGAGTTGTTAGAGCTATTTTTGAAAAAGGGTTACCAGGTCAAGCAATTGGTACGGAGGTCTCGTTAGAATAATGGCACTAAGAAAAGGATCTGCATATTCTAAAAGAATAGTTCGACCATATACACGAAAATCGAAAGTTAGAAGCAAATCTTATATCAAGACTATACCAAACTCAAAAGTTGTAAAATTTAAGATGGGCAACCTAAAAGGATTTGATAAAGGCGATTTTCCTATACAAATACATGTAGTTAGCAAAGAAACTTGCCAAATTAGAGATAACGCAATAGAAGCAGTTAGGCAATATTTAAATCGATGGTTGCAAGTCAAGGTAGGAAAGGATTTTTATCTAGAAGTAAAAATAACTCCACATCATATTCTAAGAGAAAATAAAATGCTTACAGGAGCTGGTGCAGATCGTATGCAGACAGGAATGGCTCGTTCTTTTGGTAAAAAAATAGGAAGAGCAGCGTTGGTTAAACCAAATCAAACACTGTTTATAATTGGAGTAAAAACTACAAAACAAGAAGCAGAATCTAGAAAGTTAATATCATCTGTGAAAGCTAGACTCCCTTGTAGGACTGGAACGACTACTATAAAATTATGAATTTGAATTAAAATCAAACTAATTCTTTAATATATACATAAGAAATTTAAATGCAAGTTATTTTAAGCAATTTGATGGTGTGGCAATTATATCAAAAAGAGGGGAAAGATGCTTCAAATATTTTCGATACTGAAGGGAAGAAACTAGAACCTTTAATGTTCACAAACGGGAAGTCACAGGAAGACATAGTACTAGAGATTTTATCCGAAATTGAAAAGGGTTCAAAAATAATTTTTGTTAGAGGTGTATGTGGTTCTGGTAAAAGCGCAATAGCATTAAATTTAGCTAAAGAATTCAAAAAATCAGCAATAATAGTCCCTATAAAAACTTTACAAGAACAATATGAAAATGATTATACAAAAGACAAATTTATACTTAAAAAAAATAAAGAAAAGTTGAAAATTGCATCCATAAAAGGAAGATCTAACTTTAAATGTAAATTTATGGGCGGAACATCTGACAATAAAAGTCTTCCTTGTATTATTGAAATTAGGGAAAAAAATTTAGATATTTTATTAAATTATATAAGGCAAAACAAAAAACTAAATGTTGAAAATTTTAAAGAAATAGATGATATAAAAAGAACAAATGTAGCCTCTGTTTGTCCTTATTGGTCTCCCTTGTTACCGTCTGAGATTAAATTAAAAGGACTAGAAGATGCAAAAAAGATTAAGTTTGAAAGTATTTCAGGTAAATCATATGCTTTATTTCAAAGACAAGCTGGATGTGAATATTTTGAACAATACAAGGCATATTCAGAAGCTGATGTCCTAATATTTAACTCTGCTAAGTATCTAATCGAAGTTAATATGGGAAGAAAACCTAAAACGGATATAGATATAATTGATGAATGTGATGAATTCTTAGACAATTTTGCAAATGAAAAGAGAATAAATTTACAAAGGCTAAATGTCGCTCTATCTGGTCTAAAACCAGAAGATTCCCAACATAAACTATCAATAAAGGAATTAATCTATGATATCAATGAAATATTACATTCCGATAAAAAAGTAGATTGTGAGAAGATAAAGAACACTAATTTAATTAAACTTATAAAAAAAATATTAAAAAATCCAAACTTGGCTGAATACGAGGAATTAAATTATTACAATAATGTTTTAGAAATAGCAAGAGAGTTTGAGAATGTAATCAACGAGACATATGTAACAGTTGAGAAAGTTGTTGAGAAACAAGATAGATTGTTTAAACATAAAAGACAAGAAAATGTATATGTGACTCTCGTTACTATAAATTTAGGAGAGAAGGTAAAAGAATTAGTGTCTCAAGGCAATATACTTGTTATGATGAGCGGGAGCTTACATGATGAAACAGTATTGCGTGATATATTTGGGCTGGATAATTTTAAGATAATAGATGCAGAAATAAAGTTGCCTGGCAAGGTTAATAATATTAGATTAGGGATGGAAATGTCATGTGCATATTCAAACTTCAAGAGTAATTTAATTACAAGAGAGAGGTATCTAAAAATGTTAGATTGTTCTCTTTCTAATTGTAAAGGACAGACCCTTGTCCATGTTAATTCTTTCTCAGATTTACCAACAGAAGAGGAATTAAAAAAAATGAAGCTTGATAATTTAATTAGTCAAGAAGAATTAAAAGAAACACAAAAAAATGGTAATTCAAATGTAAAAGATTTTTACAACAAAAAAAAGAGAGTACTTTTTACAACAAAATGTAGTAGAGGAGTGGATTTCCCTGGAGACAAATGTGATAATATAGTGCTAACCAAATATCCATATCCTAACATATCTAGTCCTTTTTGGAAAATATTAAGGACTGAAAATCCAGAAAAATTTAGTGAATTTTACATAGATAAGGCAGATAGAGAGTTTTTACAAAAAGTTTCAAGAGGAGTAAGGTATAGAGGAGATAGTGTTAATTTATTAAGCCCAGATGCAAGAGTTATAAATAAAAAATTTGCATAAAATAATGAACATTGTCGAGGCATCTAATTCTCCATCTCGAAAACATTTTAAATACTATCTAATTAAAATATCTATGACTAATTTTAGAGAATATACCCTAAAAAGTGGAAAAAAAATTTTAGCAGGTAAGTCTGCTAGTCAAAACGATTTGTTAATGTCCTCGTCTAAATACGATGATTATATTTTACATACTGTTTATCCAGGGAGTCCCTTTGTTAATATAGGAGAATCTCCCACTAAAGATGAAATAAAAGAAGCAAGTATTTTTTGCGCAGCAAGAAGTCAAGATTACAGAGATAATAGAAAAAATGTCTTAGTTCACTTATTTTTAAAAAAAGATGCAAAGAAAACAAAAAAATCAAAAGAAGGAAGTTGGAGTGTATCAAAGGTCATCAAAATAATAAAAGTAAAAAAGTCAGATATTTTGCAAATGGAAAAATCACTAAGTAATACAAGGAAAGATTAAAAACCCTTTATCATTAATACACAAATGGTTACATCAATAAAAAAAATACAAATAGGTAAAAATGGTTTGACAGATGAAGTTATGTCTCAGATAAAATCTTTTTTTGAAAAAGAGAGAATGATTAAAGTTGTCTTATTAAAAACTGCATGTAGAAACAAATCTGAAGCTAAAGAAATTGCAGATAAAATTGTTTTAGAATTGGGACCTAAATTTAGAGCTAAGCTTATTGGATATGTTTTGACTATTTCTAAATATAGGAAAATTCAAACAAAATGACTTTTTATTTAATAGGATTAGGCATGAATGAAAACTCTATAACTGCAGAGGCGATGAATGAAATAAAAAAGTGCGAGGAAATATTTATAGAGGAATATACTGTTGATTTCCCATATAATAAGAAGGTATTAGAGGAATTGCTAAAAAGGAATATTAAAACACTAAATAGAGAAGATTTAGAAAATGAATCCATACTAAAGAACAGTACTCAGAAAAATATTGGGCTACTAGTATACGGAGATGCCTTGTCTGCAACAACTCATACACAATTGATTTTAGCTTGTATAAAAAAAGGTATACCATATAAGGTTTTACACAATGCCTCAATACTAATTACAATAGCTCAAACTGGATTACAATTATATAAATTCGGGAAAATTACTTCAATACCCAAATGGAAAGAATCATATAGGCCTACATCTTTTTTAGATTATTATATAGAAAATAAAAGTATAAAGGCACACACTTTGTTTTTAATTGATATAGGACTAGAATTTGAAGAAGCAATAAAGCAGTTAGAGTACGCATGCAGAGAAAAAGATATTTCTATAGATAAAATAATTGTGGTATCCAATTCTGGGTTGAGTAACCAAAAAATTTATTACGAAATCGTAAACTCATTGAAAAAAATAGAGATAAAAAAACCTTATTGCATAATAATCCCAGGAGATATGCATTTCTTAGAAGAGGAATTTCTCAACAATATAAGATTTGTATCAAATTAAATTTTTTAATATATCTTCAGATATTTCTTGTATATCACGCTCTCCATCTATTTTCAAAACTTTATCTCTGTAGTAATTTAAAATAGGTTCTGTTTCTTTATGGTATTGTTCAATTCTATTAATTATGGCGTCTAAATTATCATCTTTTCTTTTTATTAACTTACTATCACATATGTCGCACATATCTTTCACTTTTGGTTTTGGTGCAGTATAATTATTATAACCTTCTCCACACTTCTCACAGATAACTCTACCGAATAATCTTTTTCTAGATTCATTATCCGAAATTTTAATTTCAACAACCTTATCTATATTTATTTCTTTGTCTAATAATTGTGCTTGATTTATGTTCCTAGGGAAACCATCTAATATAATACCATTCTCACACTTTTGATTTGCTATATGTTTCACCAACAACTTTAACATCAATTCATCTGGAATCAAGTTTCCTTTGTTGATTATATCACTAATTTCCTTTTTCATACTACCAGCAGTAGAACGGAGTAATTCTCCACTAGATATATGACAAAGTCTTAATTTTTTAGCTATAATTTTAGCTTGCGTACCCTTCCCTGCTCCAGGTATTCCAAAAAATATTAAATTCATAATTTGATAAAGATAAACCTCTTTATATTATTTTCTAAAATTATTTTTTACAAATTAATAGAACTGTTGATTTGTCTTCAGAAAATTTTAATATCACACTTTTGAAATACATTCTTAAAATCGTTTGTAAATTTTCTTTGTTGTGCTTATATGCTATTGCTACTATTATTTGATCTCCCGATTTGAAATCTATACATCTTCCTTGAAACTCAATGTTTTTGTTTTTCTTTAAAACATATGCATACTCAACTCTACTATTTTTTAATCTTGGAATAAATTCAACTTCACTTTCTGTCAATCCTAACTGCAATGGTATGTGTTTTAAGAAGTTATGGTAATTTATATGTCCCGACGAAGAATCATTTATCCATTTTTCCCATTTCCCAGATTTCACGCCAGTAATTGCAGCAAAAACATCGTTATCTTTCATACTATTCCTTATTTGATACAATAAATCATGAATCTCAAAATTACCTAATGTGTGCCCCAACATAATAAATAGACTTGATTTATAGGTATCATTTAATAACAATGGAGTTATATTTTCTAAATTCTCAAAATCCGAAATATTCCATTTAGACTCTATTATACTATCAACTTTAATTTTAGCAACAGTCTCGATAGCTTTTTTTACCATGTAACTACTAATATCAATAGGACAATATCTTATTCGTTTGTCTTGACCGAAATGTTCTATTAAGAATGCAGCTTTCTTGCCATCACCACACCCAATGTCTACTAAATTAAATGGTTTTTTTTCTCCACCTATCTCTTGTAATAAAAATTTATAATACTTATTTAATAGCTCAAATTCGTCCCCAGAAGCCCCCTCCTTAAAGTTCTTAGAGTTTTCGAGTTCTAGATATGCCTTTGCTTGCTCTGGCTTTAAATACCAAAGTTTAGAGTCTGCAATATTCCATATTCTTGTATGTCCATCAAGGGAATACCCACGTTTAATGAGTTCTTTAAATATCAATCCATTAACTTTTGGAGTACTTCTCATGCTATTAAGTAAAAAAAACACTTTTTAATTGTTATGTTTTCTTATAAAGTAACAAAAAGACTTAGAGAAATTTATAAATGTGATAAAATTTCTAGTATAATGAAAATTATAGGGGTGGACGATGCAGGAAGAGGCCCAGTGATTGGTCCTATGATTCTAACTGGTTTTTTAATAGACGAGGAAGAAGAAAAAGATATAATAGAAATGGGAGTAAAAGACAGTAAGTTGTTGTACGCCAAGAAAAGAAAAAAAATTGCTGATAGACTCAGAGAAAAATACACATATCATTATGAAAAAGCCGAGCCAAATGAAATAGATAATTTTCCTAATCTAAATACTCTAGAAGCTATAAAGTGTGGCATAGTTATCAACTTCCTTATGAAAAATTTAAATGAAAAAGTAAAGGTTTTTGTAGATTGCCCTAGCGTCAATACAAAAGCATGGGGTGAACAATTAATGAATAATATAGTAAAAAGGGAATTAGTAACTTTAGTGTGTGAACACAAGGCAGACTTCAAATATCCAGTTGTTTCAGCTGCATCTATAATATCAAAAGAAATCAGAGAAGAACTGATTCAAAAATCAAAAGATAAATTCGGCATAGATTTTGGGAGTGGGTATCCTGCTGACCCTAAAACAAAAGAATTTTTAATAAAAACCTTTGGCGAAAAAAAGTATGATACTCTTATAAGAAAAAGCTGGAGTACTTACAAAGTTATATCTGAGAAAATGGATCAATCAAAATTGTTTTATATGTGATCTTTCTAGAAAATAATTTAAATACATCTAATTTAAATACAACATGAAAAAACCAACTAGAACTATATCTGGAGTTGCTCCCGTCGCTGTAATGGTCCCTCCAAGAGCATGCCCTCATGGAGCTTGTTTGTTTTGTCCAACATTAAATGCTCCCCAGAGTTACACTCCTGAAAGTCCTGCTGTTCTAAGAGCTAAAGAAAATGAATATGATTCTTATAAACAAGTTAAAGCAAGAATTAAAATGTTAAAAGGGATGAACCATCCTACCGATAAAATAGAATTAATAATTATGGGCGGAACTTTTTTATCATATCCTAAGAAATTTAGATATAATTTTGTGAAAGGATGTTATGATGCATTGAATAATAAAAAATCTAAAACTCTACTAGAAGCAAAAAAGATAAATGAGACTGCAAAAAACAGATGTATTGCTATATGTTTTGAGACCAGACCAGACATATGTACAGATGCTGATATAAAAGAAATGCTAGAATATGGAGGCACAAGAGTCGAATTAGGGGTTCAAGCAATAGACGATGAAATTTACAGGAAAGTGAATAGAGGACATATACTAAAAGATGTAATAGAGGCTACTAGAAGATTAAAACAAGCAGGGTTTAAAATAGGGTACCACTTAATGCCTGGAATTTATGGAAGTAATCCAAAAAAAGATATAAGAATGTTTAAAGAAATCTTTAGAAACGAAAATTTCAAGCCTGATCAAATCAAAATATATCCTTGTCAGGTATTAAAAGGAGCTAAACTAGAAAAACTGTATTGGGAAAAAAAGTATACACCTTACAGCAAAGAGATAGCTAGCAACATCATAAGAGAAATGATAAAGGTCACACCAAGATATTGTAGGATTATGAGAGTTATGAGAGAAATACCACCAGCTTATTTGATAGCAGGAATAATAAATATTGATTTAAGAAAAGATATCGAGGACATAATTAGAAAAGAGAATATAAAAATTAAAGAAATTAGATTTAGAGAGGTCGGTTTCGCGCTAAGAGACAATAGAAAATTAGATACCAATTTAGAACTAAAAGTTACAAAATATAAAGCTAGTTCAGGGCACGAATATTTTTTGGAAATGATAAATAAAGATGATATTCTTTTTGGATTATTACGATTAAGAATTGAAAAAAATAGGCAAAAGCCTGCTACAATTAGGGAATTGCATGTTTATGGTCCCGCATCTGTTCTAGGAGAGAAAGAGTTAGAAAAATGGCAACATAAAGGTATAGGGAAGGAGTTGATGAGTAAGGCCGAAAATATTGTTAATCTCAAGAAAATAGAAAAAATAAGAGTTATTTCAGGAGTTGGAGTTAGAGAATATTATAAAAATTTAGGATACAACTTAGATAAAGAAAAAATATATATGCAAAAAATGCTAGATATTACGGCATAATAAGAAATACTTACTAAATAGGAAAGTATTAAAAGCTAAATCATTTAAAAATAAAATGAGGTATAATATTCTTATTGGTGGTAGCGCTGGTCAAGGTATAAATAAAGTTTCTCAGATAATGTCGGAAGTTTTTAATGCATATGGATATTACACTTTCAATTATAGAGAATATCAAAATCTAATCCGTGGAGGACATAATTTCAATGTATTAAATGTTTCAAATGAAGAAACAATGAGTACTGATAGAGAAATAGATATTATATTAGCCTTAGACAACAATACAATACATACACATAAGAAAAATCTTAAGAAAAATGGTACAATAATGCATTTACCATCTGAGATTTCTAATAGAAACTTAAATTTAATATTATCTGGTTCTTTAACAAAATATTTTGGTATCCCAAAAGATGTTTTAACAAAAATAGTCCGAAAATATTTTAATAATGCTGAAGCTATTGATGCAATTAATCAAGGTTATGATTCCTCTGAGACTAAAACAAAGTTGAAATTTCTAAAAAGAAAAATTAGAATGATTTTGGGTAGCCAGGCTACAGCAATGTCAGCAAAAAAATCAGGCCTAAATCATTATATATCATATCCTATGACGCCAGCAACAGGATTAATGACAGAAATTTCTAAAATAACAAACAACAACCTAAAATTATTCCAGGCTGAGAATGAAATTGCAGCAATAAATATGGCATTGGGTACAAGTTTCACTGGAAAGATAACTATGGTAGGAACCAGCGGTGGAGGTTTTGATTTAATGAGTGAAGGGCTTAGTTTTCAAGGAATAAGTGAAATTCCTCTAACTGTTTATTTAGCATCTCGTCCAGGTCCTGCTACTGGTATACCAACATATACTTCACAATCAGATTTAAACTTAGCACTGTATGCTGGACATGGAGAATTTGCAAGAGTTGTTTGTGCTCCAGGAGATCCAATTGAATCAATAGAAAAGACTAATGAACTAATTTTATTATCTGAAAAATTCAAAACATTATCTATATTATTGTCAGATAAACATCTTTCAGAGGGAGAATTTACAACATCAGAAAAAAATCCAAAAGTGTCACTAGTAAACATAAATAGGAAGATACCAGATGGGAAAATAGTAAAAGTTTCCAGTTATGAATCGAATTCTAGTAAAAATTCTACAGAAAATGCATTAATTGTTAAAAACAATATTGAATTAAGGCTAAAAAAGACACAAGATATTGCAAAATATTTAGATAATTTTACAAAATATAAATTATATAAAAAGAAAAAATCTAAAACATTAATTGTCGGATGGGGCTCTACAAAAGGAGCAATTTTAGATGCAACTAGAGAAT
>CAZZNU010000015.1:0-12344 GCA_964655925.1 Candidatus Woesearchaeota archaeon
GGTAAATATCTTCATCTTTTTTTATTCCTAATATATCTGCATATACACCCAACGAAGATGGTAGAGGTGTCTTAACACTTTCTCCAATTATATTGTCTATCTGGCTTTTAAGGCCTCCTTCAAAAAGTTTGTATTCTTCAGATATATCATCAATACTTATGTTTTTAGACCATTCTTCTAAGTCTAAGTTATGACTATCCTCTAGAGCATTAACAAAAAACAAAATAAATATGAAACATAATATTACCATCTCTTTTTTCATAAATATCATAAATAAGCCTTCCTTTTTAACTTTTCTATGATTTGTAAATAAGTTCGAGCTCATAACCTTCATCTGTGTCTTTAATATTGTACCCTAAAGAAATAATTTTTTTTCTTAATTCATCTGATTCGTTGTAATTTTTCTCTTTTCTAGCTCTTAGCCTTTTCTCTGCTATGTCTATTATTTCTTGCTCTATATTATTATCATTATTTTTTTGTTTGTCTAAATTTAGACCAAACACTCTATCAAAATCCTTTAGTAAAAAATATTTTTCACTATCTAACATATCTTTATCTTTTATCAAATTCCAAACAATCCCGAGGCATTTTGGAGTATTTAAATCATTAAATATAGATTCCTTGAATTCCTCCAAATATTTTTTTGCATTTTTTGATAGTTCTGATAATTCTACTGAATTTCTCTTGTATATATTATATTTTTTTGATAAATTTTCATACGCTGTTTTTGCAGATAAAAGTGCCTCTTGGTTAAAATTTAATTTTTTTCTATAATGTGTGTTTAAACAAAAGTATCTATAGCTTAATGGAGAGACTCCCATTTCTTCTATTTTATCTAAATTCAAAACATTTCCAAAAGATTTTCCCATCTTTTTTTCACTCATTATCAAAAACTCTGAGTGCATCCAGTAATTTACAAATTTTTTACCTGTAGCACACTCTGCTTGAGCTATTTCATTTGTATGATGTATTGGAATATGGTCTACTCCTCCAGTATGTATATCAAAATGTTCTCCTAAATGTTTCATCGACATTGCACTACATTCTATATGCCACCCAGGGAATCCTATTCCCCAAGGAGAATTCCATTCCATATCTCTTTTTTCATCTTCTGGAGAAAATTTCCACAGAGCAAAATCTGTTTTATTCTTTTTTTCTCCTAGCCCTATCCTTTTCCCCGCCTGCAAACCTTCTAATTTTATTTTAGCAAAATCTCCATATTTAGAAAACTTAGATGTATCAAAATAAATGCCATCACTTGTTTTATAAGTAAAGCCATTTTCTTCTAACTTTTTAATTAAATTTATTTGTTCTTCAATATAATCTGTCGCTTTACAAATGATACTGGGTATCTTAATGTTTAATTTCTCTATATCTTTAAAAAATTGTTTTGTCCATTTTTTAGAAATTTCCCAAGCAGAAGTTTTTGATTCTTTAGCTGCTTTTTGCAGTTTATCTTCCCCCTCATCAGCATCACTGGTTAAATGTCCAACATCAGTTATATTCATGACATGTTTTACATCATAATTAGCATACTCAAACATTCGCCTTAAAGTATCTGCAAAAACATATGTTTTTAGATTACCAATATGAGCTCTACCATAAACCGTTGGACCACAAGTGTAAATGCCAACTTTGTTTTCAACTAAAGGTACAAATAATTGCATCTCTCTACCTAAAGTGTTAAACAATTTTATCTCATTCATTATTTTACTAATCGATGTATGTTTTTAAATTTTAACAAAACAGTTAACGGTAGACAGTAAACCGTAAACTGTTGTCCGACCTCTGTTGCGTGCGAAAACATTTTAAATACGCGCGAACTAAAATACATATGCTAAAAAGAGTAGTGATAAGCTTAGGTGGTTCTAGAATTGTTCCTGATGATGTAGATTATGATTTTTTAATTAAGTTTAGAAAAATGATTTACAAATATAAGGATACGAAATTTGTTGTTGTAACGGGCGGGGGAACCACTGCTAGAAAATATATTAATGCCTATAAAAAATTTAAGAAAGATTTCGATAAACAGTCTTCAGCTGGTATTGCAATAACTCGTTTTCACGCATTTTTTATGATGCATTTTTTTGGAAAACCAGCAAATGAAACTCATCCTACTTCTTTGAGGAAAGTGGAGACTTTGTTATCTAAAAACCATGTTGTATTTTGTGGTGCTCTTAGAAAAACTAAAACTCCTCAAACCACAGATGCAACCTCAGCGTCTATTGCTGCATATTTGAAATGCCCGTTTATTAATTTAACAAACATCAAAGGAATTTATACATCAAATCCGTTGAAAAATAAGAATGCCAAATTTATAAAAAATATTTCTTGGCAAGATTTTAATAAAATGGCTGAAAAAATAAAATTTTCTGCTGGTCAACATTTTGTTTTAGATCAAAGAGGTTCTCAAATTATTTATAAGAATAGAATCCCAACTTATATAGTTGGAAGTTTAAAGGATATAGAAAAAATAATAGAGGAGAAAGATACTTTTGAAGGGAGCTTGATTTATGGATAAAAATATAAATGGAAAATTTTTATAATTATAGAAGATGGTGAAAAAACAAGTTTTTTATGTGTATGTTTTTAGACATGGGGAAACGACATTTAATAGGGATAGAGTTTTTACTGGCTGGCTGAATCCTAGATTAACGAAAAAGGGAAATAAAGATGCCGAACTTATCGCAAAAAAATTAAAGAGTAAAAAAATTGATATTGCGATATCATCTTCTTTAACTCGTTCAAGGCAAACATTAAAAAAAGTATTACAATATCATCCGGAGTGTAAAAAGATTATAGAAGATGATAGAATTATTGAGAGAAACTACGGAGTTTATTCTGGGATGAGTCATAGAGATTTCATCATAAAGTATGGAGAAAAAAAATTTAATGAGGTTCATCGTGGGTGGAAAGTACATATAAAAGATGGAGAGAACTTTTCGCAGGTAGAAATAAGGGTAAAAGAATTTGTGGACTATCTAAAAAAATATATTAAAGAGAATAAAAAAAATATAGCAATTTCAGCACACGGAAATTCTATAAGATTACTTAGAAGAGTTATTGAAAAATTACCAATAAAAGAAACCAGGGAGATAACTATTCCTTACGACAGGATATATGAATATAAAATAATTATAGATGGTAACAAGGTGGAAATTGAATATGAGAAATAAAAATAATATTACGGAAATAGAAAAAGTTTTGAAAGGGAAAAAATGCGTAGCTATGCTCGCTCCGAGTTTTGTTACTGATTTTGAATATCCTTCTATTATTAATCAGTTAAAAAAAATAGGATTTGATAAAGTTGTAGAATTAACATTTGGGGCTAAAATGATTAATAGAGAATATCATAAAAAAATAAAAAAAACGAAAACCCTATTAATTTCTAGCACTTGTCCAGGAATTATTACATATGTAAAAAATAATCATCCTAAATTAGTTAAGAATTTAGTAAGAATAGATTCCCCAATGATTGCTATGGCAAAAATTTGTAGGAGACATTTCCCAAAACATAAGATATTTTTTATCTCACCTTGTGCCATGAAAAAATCAGAAGCAAATGAACATAATGAGGTAGATTATGTAATAGATTTTATTCAACTAAAAAGTTTATTTCAGAAATATAGCATTAAGGAAGATAATAGTTCAGTTCAGTTTGATAAATTTTACAATGATTTTACAAAAATATATCCATTAAGCGGAGCATTGTATAAAACGGCTCGTATACATAAAATACTAAAACACAAGGAAGTACATATTGTAGATGGGATTAGTCATGTTTCTAAATTTTTAGAAAAACCAAACAAAAATACCCTATTCTTAGATTGTCTCTTTTGTGAAGGTGGTTGCATTGGGGGTCCCTTTACTAATAGAGATTTAACTATTAAAGAAAAAAAGAAAAAGATGAAAAAATATATGCAGGTTGCGAAAATAGAATGTATGATTGAAGGTAGAAAGGGCGTAGTTAAAGAAGCAGAAGGAATAAAATTTACATATTGAGCTGGAAATTTCCCAAAAGATTTAAATACTCAAACTTGTAATTTTGATTAGGTTAAACGTCAATCTATGATTTAGACAATTTACTTTCGAATGAAAGGCCTCAAGATATGGGAAAAGAAATTTATACACAAGAACCAGGTAAGTATATATTAAAGTTAGCTGAGCTGTTAAAGCAAATTCCAGAATTCGAAGTCCCAGAGTGGGCTAACTTTGTTAAGACAAGTACTTCTAGAATGAGACCTCCATTAGATGATGATTTTTGGTATATAAGAGCAGCTAGCATGTTAAGACATTTATATATTAAAGGGGTTGTAGGAGTAGGGAAGTTTAGAACAAAGTATGGTTCTACAAAAAATAGGGGGGCAAAGCCTAGCGAATTTAGGAAAGCGAGTGGAAAGATTATTAGGACAATTTTACAACAAGCAGAGAAAGCTGGATTGGTTGAAAAACTATCAGATACGCAACATGGTAGAAGATTAACTCAGACAGGTAGAGATTTTTTAGATAGCGTCGTGGTTAATGAATATCCTAAATTAGATTTATCAGAATATACAGTTCCTAAAAAAGTAAATGTAGTCGAGGTACAAGAAGATGGCGAGTAGAAAGGCTAAAATGCGTAGTAGCAAGAAAAGACATTTGGCAAAAGCTGGCAAACAAACTAGATGGGCACCTTTTTGGACGGTTGTTAAAAAGTATGGCAAAGGAAAGAAGATACATCCATCGGCTCACACTCATGTGAAGAGAAATTGGAGGGTGAGGAAATTAAAAATAAAACCAAGGAGAGCTAAGAAGAGCTGGTTAGGATAAAATGGCTAAAGAAGATGTAAAAATTGAAGATAAAAATGAAAGCAAAGAAAATAAGGAAAAACCATCGATATCAGATGTAAAAAAGGTACTTTCAAAGAAAAAAGAGACTGAAAAGAAAATTGAATTAGAAAGAACTTATGTAGTACCATTAAGGAAAGGATATCTAAAAGTTCCAAAATATAAAAGGGCTAAAAAAGCAGTGAAAACTTTAAAAGAATTCTTAGCGAAACACATGAAAGTAGAAAACAGGGATATAAATAAGGTAAAAGTTGATATATATTTGAATAATGAAATTTGGTTTAGAGGAATAAAGAAACCATTACACAAAGTGAAAGTTCATGCAAAGAAAATAGACGGTATAGTATATGCAGAATTGGCAGAAATTCCTGAAGTTGTAAAATACAAAATGCAAAAAGACGCTAAGAGAACAACGAAGGTAGACAAAAAAGCATTAGATAAAATCGTTAGTAAAGAAGTAGAAGAAGAAAAATTAAAAGATTCTATTGATAATGAAAAGACTTCTGAAGAAGAAAAGTCACCTGAAGTTAAAGAAGAGAAAGCGGTAGACAGTAAACAGTCGACAGTGAACAGTAAACGGTCAACAGTAAATAGTAAACAGCCAGCTGACAAAACCAAGACAAAAAAAATAGAAGAGAAAGTTGAAACTAAAAAGGAAGAGAAAGCAGTTGTAAAAACTAAGACTAGTGAAGCTAAACGGTCAACAGTAAACAGTCGACAGTAAACAGTAAATATTTTAGCAAGATTTATATATCTGAGCATTTTTTAACTTGAGAAGATTGAAAATGGATAAAAAAAGAGTGTTTATAATTAGTGCTATATCAATATTAGTTTTAGCGGGTTTATTTATAGGTTTTTCATTAACAGGATTTTCAATATTTGGAACACTGGCAGATTATCCAAACGAATTAAAAACTGCGATATTAAACAATGAATGTGAGATTGTAGAAATTTACGATATAAGTGATATCACTAGTTTCCAGCAGCTGTTTTCGAATACTGAAAACTTTGATTGTGACTTAAGTAATTGGGATACAAGTAATATAACAAATATGAATGCTTTATTTTCTGGGTCTATTAATTTTAATGGTAAAGGACTAGATACTTGGGATACGAGCAATGTAACAGATATTACATATATGTTTTCAGGAACCAAAAACTTTTCTAGCAACTTGAAAGGCTGGAATCTGTCTAAGGAAACAAGAATATATTATTTTTTTCAGAATTCTGAGAATTTTTCTGGCAATTTGTCTAATTGGGATTTAAGTGGTGTTACATCTACATATAATCTATTTTATCAATCTTCTAATTTTAACGGTGACTTGTCTAATTGGAATGTGAGGAATCTTGGAAATGTAAATATGATGTTTCATCAATTAAAAAATTTTTCTGGTGACTTAAGCAATTGGAATACAAGTAACATAACAGGAATAAATAGAACATTTGAAAGGGCTGAGAATTTTTCTGGCAATTTGTCTAATTGGGACTTAAGTGGGGTTGTAGATAAACCGTACAGTGCATTTTTATATTTTTATGATTTTTCTGGTGATTTTAGTGGCTGGAACTTGAGCGGTTTGCCAGAAATAAATAATCTTTTTTCAGGAGTACAAAATTTTTCAGGAGATTTGTCTAATTGGGATTTAAGCAATGTAGAGACAGCAGTTAGTATATTTTCAAGTGCAAAAAATGTTACGGGTAATTTTAGTGGTTGGCGTATAACTAAACTAAAAGATATGGATAGAATGTTCCATCATAACACTGATTTTTCTGGTGATTTATCTAATTGGGATACAAGAAACATAACTAACCTAAGGGATTTGTTTTCTTATACTATTAATTTTAGTGGTAAGGGGTTTAATACTTGGAATGTTAGCAATGTAACAGATATGACTAGCATGTTTTCTGATTCTCATAACTTATCTATTGATTTGTCTAATTGGGATACAAGTAGTGTAATAGATATGAGCTGGTTGTTTTACAATACAACAGATGTTTATATTAAAGGAATTGAAAATTGGAATACTAGCAATGTGAAAGATATTAGTTTTTTATTTTCAAGATCTAGTTATTTTTCTGCTAATTTGAGTAATTGGGATATAAGTAATGTAACAGATGCGTCGACTTTATTCTCAACTACCACTAATTTTAACGGTGATTTGTCTGGCTGGAAATTTAATAATCAAGTAGATATAAGTAGTATGTTTCGTAGGTCAGAGAACTTTAACGGTGATTTAACTAATTGGGATATAAGTGATGTAGTAAGCATGAGAACTTTATTCGAGGAAAGTAAGAATTTTTCTGGCAATTTATCTAATTGGAAACTTCCAGAAAAAATGGCTGGGGAAATGTTGTGGAGTGAATATAACCAAATGTATGGGTATGTGAATAGCTTGATATTTTATAATTCCGAGAATTTTTCAGGTGATTTATCTAACTGGGACTTGAGTAATGTATTAAATATGTCTGATTTGTTCTGCTATTCAAAAAATTTCAATGGGAAAAATCTCAATACATGGAATGTTAGTAATATTACAGAGATGTATGAAATGTTTTCATATACTGATAATTTTTCTAGTGATTTATCTAATTGGGATACAAGTAATGTAGCAAGAATGGGGTGGATGTTTAGGCTGTCTTATGATTTTAATGGTAATTTATCTAATTGGAGCTTAAATGGCATAGTTAATATGAATCAAATGTTTTACGCGTCTGAGAATTTTTCTGGAGATTTAACTAACTGGGACTTAAGTAATGTTGGATATGCTCTAGATGTAACGGGGAACGGAGGACAAAATTTATTCGGCTCTTGTGATAATTTTAATGGCAATTTGAGTGGTTGGAATGTAAGTAAAATAACAAAAATTTATAGGATTTTTGGAAATACTAAAAATTTTTCAGGCGATTTGTCTAATTGGGACTTGAGAAATGTGAAAACTATAGATCAGATGTTTGCTGTTTCGACTAATTTTTCAGGCGATTTGTCTGGTTGGAATTTGGAAAGTCTTAAAAATTTCACTGTATCTGGTCTGTGTGTTTTTACAGGTTATGATTGTGATAATTTTTCTGGTAATCTCTCTAATTGGAATGTAAGTAGTTTAAATAATGTTAGTAGAATGTTTTATGGTTCTGACAATTTTTCAGGTGATTTATCTAATTGGAATGTAAATAGCCTTGTAAATATGTCAGGAATGTTTAACGGAGCGAATAATTTCAATGGTGATTTAAGTGGCTGGAACCTAAGCAATGTAAAGAACATGAGTAGGCTCTTTCTAAATTCTACTAATTTTTCTGGTGATTTAACTAATTGGAACACTAGTAATGTTTTATATATGAACAATATGTTTGATAAAGTAAAGGATTTTAATGGTAAAGGGATTGCTACTTGGAATTTAAGTAATTTAGAAGACATATCAGAACTATTCTCAAATACTAATAATTTTTCTTATGATTTATCTGGTTGGAATACTAGCAATGTTAAAACCATGTCTAGATTATTTTATAATGCAGAAAACCTTAACGTTAAATATGTAGAAAATTGGGATACTAGTAATTTAGAAGACATGAGCTCATTGTTTTACGGATTTAATAATTTTCCTTATAATTTATCGTCTTGGAATACAAGTAAAGTGAAAAGAATATCAGGTTTATTTTCATATACTGATAATTTTTCTTTTAACTTAGAAGATTGGGATTTCAAGAATGTTGAAGATATATCTAATTTATTTTCAGGTGCAAAAAATCTTAATATTTTAGGGGTAGAAGATTGGGACACTAGCAAAGTCAAAAATATGGCTAGTTTATTTTCATATACTGATAATTTTTCTTATGATTTATCTAGCTGGAATACAAGCAATGTTGAAAACATGGCTCTTTTATTCGCTTATTCAAAAAATCTTGATGCAAAATATGTGGAAAATTGGGACACAAGTAATGTTCAAGATATGGAAATGTTGTTTTACGGAACTGATAATTTCCCTTATGACTTATCATCTTGGAATACAAGTAAAGTGAAAAAAATGGCAAGAATGTTTTTTTATACTAATAATTTTTCTAGCAATTTATCTTCTTGGGATGTTAGTAATGTTGAAGATATGAATATGATATTTAGTGATAGTATTAATTTTTCTAGTGATTTATCTTCTTGGGATGTGAAAAATGTAAAAGATATTAGTATGATGGCTTATAGTAGTAAAAACTTTTCGGGTAATTTATCTGATTGGAACTTTAAGAATTTAGAAGAAACAGGTATGTTATTTTATAATTCAGAAAATTTTAATGGTAATTTAAATAATTGGAAATTGGACAATATAACTAATAGCTTCTATAATGTGTTTATGTCTTCTAAAAATTTTTCAGGTAATTTATCTAATTGGAGTCTTAAAAAATTAAATAATGTAATTGAATTATTTCATGGTCCTACTAATTTTTCAGGTAATTTATCTAATTGGGATTTGAGTAGTGCAACAGATGGAAGCAGAATGTTCTTCTTTACAGTCAATTTTTCAGCTGATTTATCTAACTGGAAATTAGGTAATTTATCTAATTCATACATGATGTTTTATGATACCACTAATTTTTCAGGTAATTTATCTAATTGGAATACAGGTAATCTTGCAAACATGGGAATGATATTTTATGGTTCTAAAAATTTTTCAGGTGATTTATCTGGATGGGATACAGGTAATGTGACGGATGCAAGTCAAATGTTCCAATCAACTCAAGACTTTAATGCTAAAGGAGTTAATACCTGGAACATGACTAAAATATCTAATATAAATTATATTCTTCAAGGTTCTAGGAATTTCTATTTTAATCTATCTTCCTGGGATATAAAAAATGTTACTAGAATGAATGGCATACTTTCAAATACAATTAATTTTTCAGGTGATTTATCTGGATGGGACACAAGTGGCGTTACAAATATGGACAATGCTCTTCCAAATGCTCAAAATTTTTCAGGTAATATCTCTGGTTGGAATTACTCTAATGTAGAAAGTATGAATAGTTTCACTAATGAGTTGCCACCAAGAATTTACACAGGAATATTGTTAGACATATCTAGTCAAGAGTTAAAGCACGGTGTTACATTAGAGGCTGGAAATAGTATCTATCATGTAGGAATAGAGGAACAAAGACAATCAATAATAGATAATTATGGATGGACAATTAATGATGGAGGAAGTGCAGACTTAAAGCCGTACATAACAACAATTGAAGAAATATATTACTTATGTAAAGGAGATGACGATTTTGATGAAGAATTTATTGTTGTAGATTATGATGAAGACTTAGATATAATAACAATTGTCCCAGAAGGGTTAATAGAAAGCGAAATAACAACGATACTAGAATCTTCTCATGTGGTAAATATGTATACAAGCGAGTTTATAGGAGGAAGCTTTATGGGGAATAATGTAAAAACTATAAAAGTGATTGACAAAGGCGGATTAAATGATTTCAAGGTGGTAAATTTCAAAGTACTAGAAACTAATTTAGCTCCAGAAGTAGAAAGTATAGGTGTAATAAAATTATGGACTAAAGGTAAAAACACTACTCTTAATAGAAAATGGATGGTTGAAGATTATGAAAAAGGAAAATTAGAGTTTTCAATAAGTTTTTCAGATGATGAGCCATTTGATTTAATCACGATAGATAAAGAAGGAGTGATGTATTTTGAAGCAGATGAAAGTACAGATATTAGAACTTATGAATTGAAAATTTGTGTTACTGATGATGGTTTAATTATACAAGACGACACAGAAATTATAACTCATTGTGGGATTGATGCATTATCACCTAAAACTACTTGTGATAGCTTCTCATTTACAGTAAGCGATGAACAAAGAGAGCCAATAATTACAAGAGATGAACAAGATGAATATATAGAAATTAAAGGAACAGATGAAAAATTATATTCTGTCTCATTCACTGACTATGATGAAGACCCATTAGATGTTAAATGGTTTGTAGATTCTGAAGAAAAACAAACAAAAAGACACACAATTGTTGAAGATGAATTAACAGACACATTTACTCACACTTTTGGTTGTGGAGTATTTGGAATGCATACAATTGAAGTCGAAATTGATGATGGACTTGCTAGCGCAACAAAAACATGGAACATAGATGTAGAATTTGTAGAGTGTAAAAGCAGTTCTTCATCTGGTGGAGTATCACCATCTAAGAAAAATGAAACCTGTAATGAATTATGGAATTGTACAACTTGGACAACATGTGAAAGAGTAGACAATTTACTTTTTAGCAAGAAAATTACAATAGACAGATATTATGATTATCTAGATAGATGTGCTCAACAAGGACTTGAAAAAGAAAACTGTGGCTACCAAACAAGAGCCTGTAACGATAAAAACGAATGCTTAAACACATTGTTTAATATAGCAAAACCTGAAGAGTTTAATTTATGCCACTATACTGTAAACCCAACATGTTTTGACGGAATAAAAAACTGTCATGACGGATTATGCGAAGAAGGATTAGATTGTGGAGGACCATGCGAAAAACAATGTGCAGTAGAAATGCCAGAAAGTAAAATAATGAACAATGTCATAATAATTGCATTAGCAACAATATTAGCATCAATAACAGCGTTTGTAATAACAAAGTTGATAACAATAAAAAAGAAAAAACGGTCGACAGTGAGCGGTAAACGGTCAACAGTTAACAGTAAACGGTCAACTGTCAACAGTAAACGGTCGACAGCCAAAAAAAAATAAGGCTAATAATATTCTATGCTCTCTTTGGCTTGTTTTGTTGAAGCTCCAATTGATAGCATAAATTCAAACAATTCTTTTGGTGCAATAAAATCCTTTTGTGATTTAGCAAAAGTGGCTATATTTATTTTTGTGTTTGTTTTTCTGCAAATTCTTAAATTCTGAGAAATCCTTCCTATTCTATTTGATAATTCAAATGGTCTTAATTTCTTTAAATCTGTAAAGTCTAACATTATTGAAATATTTTTTTGTTTAGCTATTTTAGCAAGCACATGATTTAGTCCAGAGTCTCTTTGTTTTAAGTTGTCTTGTTTTAAATATTTTTCAGGAGAAACAAGATATCTTACAGGCATTGTTTCTAAAACTCTTCTATTAAAATGATTATTATGACCTACAACAGCTATAATTTTTCCTTTTCTTCTCAATGAATCTATAATTTTTCTAACTTCTAATTCGTTTCCTGAGGTATCAATCAAATAGCCATCACATTCATCTAATAGATTAATATCTTTTTTCGATTTTATCTCTTTCAAAAATATATTATTGGGATATTTTAACAATTTTATATCACTTTTCATAACTAAAGAATATGATACATATTTAAATTATTTTCGAAATTATTTTTCATAGTTATTTCTTAATTTTTCTTGGAGTGTCGGCTCATTTTTTTTATAAATTACCTTCATAGGTATTTTCACAATCTTTATATTATAATCGTTTTTTTCAGAAATTTGTTTAGCCTTTTTTTAGTTTTTGTTATCTTTTATTTTGTATATAATTTTGTTT
>CAZZNU010000016.1:0-11747 GCA_964655925.1 Candidatus Woesearchaeota archaeon
TAGCAGGTATGCAGAACTTTTTAAATAGTATCTGTAATTATAAAGATTTGCATGAAATTGCCTCTGGAATAGGAGATGATGATATTATATTGTATAGAAGAGAATATGATATAAATATAATTACAAAATATTTAATGGAAAAGGAACTTCTACCGCTTAAAAACTTTAGAATTAAAGGGGAAGTTTTATCTCACGAGGATTTAGGGGGCATAATAAATATATTGGACTGTGATAATGTCATTTATTTAGAGTCATTTGAAGAAATACAATCTCAAGATTTTCATCCTAGTGTTTTAGCATATGATATTGAGACTGAAAATATTGAAATAGGTAAAAGTAGAATATTAATGATATCTTTGTATAGTGAAAATTTTTCAAAAGTATTGACATGTGAGAAAAACAAAAGTGAATTAGATTTTGTAGAATTTTATGAATCGGAGCAAGAAATGTTAGAATCATTTGTGAAATATATAAAAAAATTGTCCCCTGATATTGTTTGTGGTTACTTTAGTGATGGTTTTGATTTGCCCTATATTAGGGCGAGAGCAAGGGAAAATAAAATTGATTTGAATATAGGAGTAGATAATACGACACCTGTCTTCTCAAAGGGAAGAATACCTTCTGGAAAAATAAATGGGATAGTTCATGTTGATTTGTACAAGTTTATATCATCAGTGTTTTCCCAATATTTGCAAACAGAGTCTCTTTCATTAAATGAGGTAGCTAAGGAATTAATAGGTGAAGGAAAGAGGGACTTTGACTTTGGTAAATTAAGTAATATGGAGAAACAAGATTGGATTGATTTTTTTGAATATAATTTACAGGATTCTAAAATAACATACAATTTATTTCAGGCAGTTTGGCCGGATATGTATGAGCTTTCATTAATTGTAAAAGAACCTTTATACAATATTTCAAGAAATACTATGGCTAGTAATTGTGAAAACTATATTTTACATAATTTAAAAAAGTTTAATGAGATAGCAGAGAAAAAACCTACAAAAGATATGATAGCAGAAAGAATTAGAACTGGAAGATATGAAGGTGCTTATGTTTTGGAACCTAAACCTAACTTATATGAAAAAATAGTTTTGTTCGATTTTACAAGTATGTATGCCTCTATAATTGTTACATACAATCTTAGTAAGTCTACTTATAATGGAGAAAATTTTGATGTTTCACCCAAAGGTTTCTTTCCTATATTACTTGAAGAGATAATTTTGAAAAGGAAGGAATTTAAAAAAGAGTATAATGAAAACAGAAGTAATCTATCTAGGGCTAGAAGTAATGCATACAAACTTTTAGCGAATGCTAGTTATGGGTATTTAGGATTCTCAGTAGCTAGATATTACTCCAAAGAGTCAGCACAAGCTACAACGAGATATGCAAAGGAAAGAATTCTCTCAACTATAGAAGAAATAGAAAAAGAAGGATATGAAATTATTTATTCAGACACTGATTCAATAGCATTTTTGCAAGGGGATAAAAGTGAAAAAGAAATTTTTAATTTATTGAAAAAATTAAACGACAAATTGCCAGGAATAATGGAATTGGATTTCGAAGATTTTTATAATAGAGGATTATTTGTTTCTAAGAGAGCAGATAACAGGGGTGCAAAAAAGAAATATGCATTACTTAAAAGAGATAAGACACTAAAGATACGTGGATTTGAAACGGTGAGAAGAGATTGGTGCTATTTAGCGAGGAATTTACAAAGGGAGATTATAGAAGCCGTTCTCTTAGATGGTGATGAAAGAAAAGCTATGAAATTATTTAACGAAACAGTAGAAAAGCTAAAAGACAGGAAAGTTCTAAAGAAAGATTTACTTCTTAGAGTTCAGCTTAAAAAAGAAATAGGTAATTACAAAACAATATCCCCACATGTAGTAGCAGCGGAGAAAATGAAAAATAAAGGGATTCAAGTAACTCCTGGAATGATAATAGAATACTACATTGGAGAATATTTTGGCAAGTCAAAAAAAATAAGTGATAAAGTATTTTTAGTAGATGAGGATGAAAAATATGATATAGATTATTATTTGAATAATCAGATAATTCCTGCTGTAGAAAATATTTTTGAGGTGTTTTATATAGATATAAAGCGAAAATTAAATAAACAAAAATCATTGTTAGATTTCAAATGAAGCACGAAAAAAAGATTATTGTTATTTTATTATCATTTTTTATTTTTATACAGGTAGTTGGAATATTTGTTATAAATCAATATTTTAGAGAAGGCGCTATATTAAGTGGTGAAAACTTATTTATAAAAAATTTGTTCATGTCTAATGTTGTATCTGTTATATCTACAATAGTTCTTGTAATATTTTTGGTGTCTTTAATATTCAAGTATAAAGTAGATTTAATAATGAAGTTATGGTTTTTACTTGTGATAATAATTGCAAGTACAATATCAATTAATTCTATTTTTATTGGCAATATTAGTAATCATTATATTTTAGCGTCAGTGTTTTTTACCATGTCAATATCAATATTCTTAGGAATAAAGAAAGTGTTTTACCCGAACAAGTACTTAAATTATTTAACAGATGTTTTAATTTATCCTGGGATAGCAGTGTTGTTTATTCACACTATATTTGGAGAAAATATAACAAAAAACATTGTTACGCTTTTTTCTTTGCTGATATTAATTTCAGTTTATGATTATTGGGCTGTTAGAAAAAGTAAAATAATGACTAAGATGGCGAAATATCAAATTGAAAAATTGAATGTATTTGGAGGTATACTAATACCTGTGATGTCTAAAGAAGATAAGCTAAAATTAAAAAACATAAGGACAAAATATAAAGAGAAAGCTGAAATTGAAAAACAGGTGAAAAGGTCTAAAATTAAGTTTTCGGCTGCCGTATTAGGTGGAGGAGATATTGCATTTACTACAATAGCGATGGGAATATTAATGCATAGTTATTCTTCAAAGAGTTTATTTGGAGTGCCAGGTTTGATTCCAGGGTTGTTTGTATTGTTAGGTTCAACTTTAGGTATTTTATACATATTTATATTTGGAGATAAGGATAAACCGTATCCTGCGATGCCTTATATTACAATTGGAATAATTTTATCTACTTTAATTTTTTTAATAGGATGGTGTTAATTTATCTAAAAAACAAACTGCTGACAGATATGATTGCATTAAGAAAAAACAACTTAACCTTTTTAGTAAAGCCATTAGCGCTGATTTTTAAATCCCCAGAAGATTTACTAGATTTATAAAAATGGATTACTTTTGAGATGTCTGAATCATCTAGTTCTGATATCTTTGAGATAAAATTTTCTGTAACTGAAATATTGTAAGTGCTTTTTTCTTCTTTACAAGAATAATTCCTAATGTAATTATCTACTATTATTACATTTCCGATAAAGTTTTCTTCTATGTTTAACTGTAATATTTCATTAGAAAAAGGTAGTTTGTCTGGTATTTCAGTCCCTATTATGCTCTGCCCTATAATTTCGCTGAAAACATCACAAGGGATTTGGGAGAAACTGATATTGTCTAAAATTTCTTGGTTTACAAATTGCTCTAGATCTTCATATGTGATATCGTGTTCACTCATGACTGCCTCAATTTCTTCGTTTAATGTATAATATTCATTATAACTTTCTGACATAGCAAAAGACAACAATAAAAGAATACATATTAGACTAATATTTTTCATAAGATAATTAATTTATTTATCTTTAAATTCTTTTTGTTCCATAAATAGTTAATATTTATGATATTAGTGAATGCTTGGTGTTAACTTATTTTCTTCTTTTTCCAATTCTTTTTTCAGATATTTACCAGTCCAACTATTTTTTACTTTGGTTATTTCTTCAGGAGTTCCTTTCGCTATGACTTCTCCTCCGTTTTTACCGCCTTCAGGACCTAAGTCAATTATGTAATCTGCACATTTTATAACATCTAGATTATGCTCTATAACAACAATAGTGTTTCCATTGTTAATTAATTTACTTAACACTTGTAGTAGTTTTTTTACATCGTGGAAATGTAGTCCGGTTGTTGGTTCGTCTAATAGATATAATGTCTTCCCAGTGGAACGCTTTCCTAATTCTTTTGTTAGTTTTATTCTTTGACTTTCCCCTCCAGAAAGTGTCGTTGAACTTTGTCCCAACTTTATGTATCCTAGTCCTACTTCTTGCATTGTTTCTAGCTTTTTGTAAATTCCTGGTATATTTTCAAATACCTTTATGGCTTCGTCTACGGTCATATCTAATATATCTGCGATGTTGTGTCCTTTATACTTTATAGTTAAAGTTTCAGGATTATACCTTTTTCCGTGACATTCTTCACATTCTATATAAACATCAGATAAAAAGTTCATTTCTATTTTTATTGTACCATCACCTCTGCATTTTTCACATCTTCCACCCGAGACATTAAAGCTAAATCTTCCTTGTTTGTACCCTTTCTCTCTTGCTTTTTTAGTCATAGAATATAACATCCTTATCTCATCAAAAACACCCACATATGTCGCAGGGTTACTTCTAGGGGTTTTTCCTATAGGAGACTGGTCTATTGTAATAATTTTATCAATTAATGATTTATCAAAAACTATATCTTTGTGTGCTCCTGGTTTTACATCGGAGTTGTGTAGCATTTTTGACATTCCTTTATATAAAATTTCATTTATCAGGGTAGATTTGCCAGAGCCAGAAACCCCAGTTACAAGAGTTAAGCACTTTGTAGGTATTTTTACATTAATGTTTTTTAAGTTATGTTCACGACAACCTAAGATTTCTATAAAGGGTCCGCCTTTTCGCCTATATTTCGGAGTGCCTATAAATTCTTTGCCAGAGAGGTATTGTCCTGTTAGTGATTTTTTTTCTTGAGCAACCTTTTCAGGAGTTCCTTTTGCTACTATTCTTCCTCCGTTAACTCCAGCTCCTGGGCCAATATCTACAACATAATCTGCACTCTTTATTGTGTCTTCATCGTGCTCTACGACAACAAGCGTATTATCTAAATTTCTTAATTTTAACAACGTGTTAATTAACTTATGATTATCTCTCTGGTGTAGTCCAATAGAAGGTTCATCTAAAACATATAAAACTCCGGATAAATTAGAACCTATTTGAGTTGCTAGACGGATTCTTTGTGCTTCTCCTCCTGAAAGAGTCCCAGCACTTCTTGATAAAGTTAAATAATCTAATCCTACATTTTGTAAGAAGTTTAATCTATCTTTAACCTCCTTTAAAATTTGTTTTGCTATTAACTCTTCTTTATTATTTAATTTTAAATTGTTGAAAAACTCTATAGATTCAATAATAGACATGTCTGTAATTTCAACTATGTTCTTGTTACTTATCTTTACATTCAAAACTTTATTTTTTAATCTCTTACCATGACAAGATAGACATTCACTTTCGCTCATGTATTTTTCTAATCCATGCTTTCTGTATTCGGAAGTAGTTTCATGAAAAAGTCTTTCTTGTTGAGGAATTAATCCTTCCCATCCTTGGGCAAAATGCATTTTTGAGCCATTTTCCCATTTGCTTTTTATAGGAGTAGGATCTCCGTACATTAATATATTGTAAGTTTTCTCTGTAAAATCTTTTATTGGTGTAAATAAGTCAAAATTATGTACTTTACCAACGGCTTGTAGTTGTTGCATTCTCCAACTTCTTTCCATTTTCCCATAGACTTTTATCGCCCCTTCTATAATGGATTTAGATGTGTCTGGGATAATTAAATGAGGGTCAAAGGAAATCTTTACTCCAAGTCCGTTACATTCTTCGCAAGCTCCAAATGGAGAATTAAAACTAAACATTCTTGGTTGGAGTTCTTCAAAATATCTTTCACAAATAGGACAGGCCATTTTGGTGGAGAATATTTCTTCAGAGTCTTCATCTTTTATTATGACTAGGCCGTTTCCCATAATGGATGCGTCTTCTATTGCTTCACTTAATCTACTTTTATCTTCAATATTTATTCTGTCAATAATTACTTCAATATTTTGTTGTTTATATCTACTCAATTCTATTCTTTCATCAGTTCTTAGAATTTCTCCGTTTACACGGACCCTAACATATCCTGCTTTGTTTAGGTCTTTAAACAGTTGTTCGTATGTTCCTTTTTTTGAACGAATAATTGGAGAGAGTATCATTATATCTTGTGCATACTTTTTTTCAATTTTTTGTATGATTTCATTAGTTGTTTGTGATTTTATTGGGATGTTGTGTTCGGGGCAGTATGGAGTTCCGATTCTTGCAAATAATAATCTCAGATAATCGTAAATTTCTGTGACTGTGCCTACTGTAGAACGCGGGTTTCTGGAAGTTGTTTTTTGTTCTATTGAAATTGCTGGACTTAATCCTTCTATAGAATCTACATCTGGTTTGTTCATCATTCCTATGAATTGTCTAGCATATGAACTCAAACTTTCTACATATCTTCTCTGCCCCTCAGCGTAAAGCGTGTCAAAAGCTAGTGTGGATTTACCAGAACCAGACAGTCCAGTAAATACGATAAACTTGTTTTTAGGTAAAGATATATCTATATTTTTTAAATTATGTTCTCTTGCACCACGGATTTCTATTGTGTTTATCATGACTATAAATTGTAAATAAGCTATAAAATACTACCTTAATAGTAAAATGTTCATTGATATACTTTTTATAATTATATCGTCTCTTTAAAGTAGTTAAGGATGACAAGGTTTAAATATGAACTTTTGTATTTACGATTATGGAAAATCAAGATGACTTTAAAAATAGATTGTATTACAGCTTTTTGCAGGGAAATGATATAGATTTATTTGAAAAAGAATACATGGGACTTGAGAAGGAGCTTACAGATTCTAATATTTTAAGGATTCAGAAAAAAGGGAAAACAATTGTAGGTTCTAATCCATTTTCTTCTATTTTAACTAATAATATATTAGAATATATGGATATAAGAGTTGCAACGCCTAAAGATGTCGAGAGAATTTCAGAGGATAATCGTACGGTTTTTGAGGATACATACATTAATAGTGGATTGTTTTTAGTAAATAATAAAGAAAAAAACAGATATGATTACAATAGCAGATTTGTTAGAAGAAGTTTGTTAAAGCAGTTGATTGAAAGAGATATATTTGTAAGAGAGGAAAATCCTGTATTAATAGCGTTTTCAGATTTGACTTTAGCTAAAAATGAAAGGTCATATTATGGGTTGGAATTTAAAATAAAGGAAAATGCTAAGATAATTTCAGCAAAATCGTTGTGTGGGAATAAAATGTTTTATTCAGAAGACTCAGATGAAGATGGTATACCAATCCCTAGCTATAGAACAAATAATTCGCATATTGTTTTGCCTTCTTCTAATGGGCTTAGCGTGTATGAAACTCTTTTTCAATCAAATAAATATGGACAGATAAATAAGGTAATAAATGTAAAAAATAAAAAATTAGAAGAATCTACTGGGACGGGAAGAATAGTTTTAGTTTCAGATGAGAAAACTTCTTTGGATTCTTTGTATAAATTTTCGTTTACACCTTGCTGTTATTAGTGATTTTATATTATGGCAGAAAATATAGATTTTATCATCAGAGAAATTGAAAACGAAGAAGAAATATTACATTTGTTGCTTGATGATTATCAAAAAAGAGATTTCTATTCTGCTTCTCAAAAACTAATACAATTAGGTTTCTATTATGATGCGATTAGAACATTAAAATCAATAAATAGATATAATGAAGCAATAGTTTTGGCTAGAGAAAAAGGATTAGAAGGGGATGCTAAAAAGTTAGAATTAGAATACTTAGTAAAATTAGAACAAACAAACCAGTATAACGAGGCAGGATATATTTCTAATAAATTAGGGCTTGAAACAAGAGCAATGAGAAATTTTAGATTAGGATTTAGTGGATAGAAAAATTCTTCATATCAATTTTACAAAAATAATTTATTAAATTTAAATTTTGCCATCGCTCCAATCTTTTAGGACTTTTCTTGCGACCATGTCAGTATTTGCTTTCCCGCCGCGTTTTAGCATTCCGAGTTTAACTCCTAATTCTTCTAAAAATAAATCTGCGTCTTCATAGAAAGGTATACCATAATAATTTGTGATTTTTTCTTTATGTAAATCAACTAATTTTTGCACAGACAATTCAGGGTATTTAATTTTACTGATATTTTTTGCTCCAATTAAGTTTTGGCTAATAGTTCTCTCGTTTACATTAGTTGAATATTCACTCTCAGAAATAACTCCAGGAGTGTCGAGTATAAAAATGTTTTTTGTTAACCTTACCTTTTGTAAACCTTTTGTTAAACCTGGTTCATTTCCAATGCTACTAGCAGGCCTCCCGACTAATAAATTAATTAAAGAACTTTTGCCAGTATTAGGATACCCAATTATTCCGACATAATATTTTTCCTTGAATTCTAATTGACTAACAATTTTTTTAATTTGGTCTCTTAAATTTTTACTACCCATTCTTTTAGTGCAAGAAACTAAGGCGTAGGGTTTTGGCCGTTTACTGTTTACTGTTGACTGTTTACTGTTTACTGTTGGCTGTTTACCGTCTGCTGTTGACTGCTCCAAATCAATCTTGTTGATAACATAAATTATCTTTTTCTTCATTTTTTTTATCTTTTTTTCCATAGACCTATTTCTTGTTTCTTCTATAAAACGAGCATCTAAAACTTCTAGAATTATATCGCTTTTATTTATGACCTCTTCGACTATGTCGGGAAATTTCTTTCTTTGTTTTCTTATATTTTCAATATGTCCTGTATGACGAGAACCGAATGAATATCTAACTCTTACCACATAATTATATATTTTTGGCGTTTAAATATACTAGGTATTGCCGATGAAGACTGTTTGAAATCAACGAAATTTTTATAAACAATTGATTCTTAAAGCTATCATGAAAAAAGTAATGTTTTCATTGAAATACTTGTTGAAAGGAGGTGTTTTACATGAATAAAAAAATTTTAACTTTATCTATACTTAGCTTATTTCTATTTGGTATGTTTCTCGGGTTTGTAGATGCTGAAAAAACATATGACAGAAGTCTTGGTTCTGATTGTGAGAAAGGGTTAATTATCCCTTGGCTAATGGGAAGAGATTGTGCCCAAGGATTGGTATGTAGTGTCGAAAATATATGTGTAGCACGAGATAGCTCTGAGGGGAAAGTCTCTGAATTTTGGGAGGGTGTACTAATTTCTAAAGGAGGTAATTTAATTGTAGATAGAGGCATTATGTTTGTATTAATATTGACAGTTATATTCGGAATACTAAGTAGTGTAAATATTTTTGAAACGAAAAAACAATCGAAAAAGGGGACATTGATTAATCTAATAATTTCAGCATCACTAGGTTTGTTAGGTATACGATTCTTACCTGAGAATTTGATATCTTCTTTAGCGACACCCGCTACAGCTATGGTTGCCTTAATAATAGCAGGTATGCCTTTTTTACTTATACATGTAATTACAGGTAAATGGTTAAAAGAGAGGAATGCAATTAATAAAGTAAGAACTATCTGGATAATATACTTTTTACTAATAATCGGGTTAATCATTAATAATATTATAAGCCAGACAAGAGCTGAAAGAGCAGGATCTATAATTGCTTTAGTAGTTTTCTTGGCGTTGGCAATAATAGAATTAATATTTGTACCATTAAGATCAAAAATGTTAGCTAAGAAAGGTTTGTCAAACATAGAGAGTCAGGGAGAATCTGCTTTAAGGAAGGCAAGAGAACAGGTGGCAAAAGAAAAAGCTGTTGATGATATCACTAATGTGAAATTCGAACATCATTCTCAAGGAGGAGGATAATTTTTTACTAAACTCGGTTTATTTTTTACGAGTTTTTATTTTTTTATGGTTGATTGTTTTTTATTATTTTATTGTTTAAGAATTTAAAGTATTCGTCATCGAATGTTTTGCTCATTTTTTCTATGATTAGTTCTGGAGTTGAATGTGCTATTCTTCCCATTATAGGGTTATGGTCTACTATTAAATTAAAGTTTTCGTCTAGACCTTTAGCTTCTATTCCATCTATTCTTGATAAATCTGGCAAGAATGATTTTATTTCGTATCCGAGATGTGTTGCGATAATTAAAAAGCAATTTCTTTGAATGAAGAATTCACAAGTGGCTGCTATGATTTTACCTGCGACGCCAGGCTCGGTTACTGATTCTATTTCATCTGCTAGTATAAATGTTTTGTTCCCTGGCTTTATTTGAGACATTTGTGTTAGTAATGTTTCGAATGCTCCTTTGTTTGCACTTCCCTTGTTCTTAGCAAAATAATATATATCAGTAAAAATAGGCATATGTACTTTCCCAACTATTGGTAGTCCTAGGTTAAACAAACTTATGTTTTGAATTATGTGTTCAATTAGTGTTGTTTTCCCTCCACTGTTCGCACCGGTTAGTATTGAACATTTGTTAAAACTATCTAGCTGGAAATCTATTGGTTGAGGATTTTCTAAAAACATATTTTCTGAATATTCCATATGTAAGTTTTCGGAGATGTGAGGATAAGAGTGTCTATTTGTAATAAATTTTGAAACGCCTAGTGTAAAATCTTCTATTAGTAGTAAAGCTTCTAATTTTTTTAACATACTTGGGACTTTTTTAAGTTTTTCAGAATTCCTTTTAATCTCCTCGGATAAACTTGTAAATTGAACAGAATTTTTTTTCTTTATTTCATTTTCTAATTCATTATAATCAATTTCTAAAGGGATTTTAAAATTGAAAATATTTCTTGGCAAGTTTGTGTTGTCTAAAGCTTCCTCTATTATTTTAGAAAATATATCTGGAATGTGTCCTTCTCCTAAAATTTTTATTAAAGATTCACCTGTTATTGTCATATCTTTTATTTTTTCGTTTATAGAATCGTTTATCTCCTCTAGTATTTTTTCTACATTTTCAATTGAAAGAAAATTGGTCACCTTTACATTGATTAAATCAAATAAAGGACTTAATTCATCTAAAATTTGTTTTATATCAGAGTCATTGGTATATACATCATTTAAAACTAGGAAATTTTTCTTCCAGCTCGATAATTCTTCCAAATATCTTTCTAAATATATGTCTGAAATATCATTTATGAATACTGTTTGTGGCAAACGTTCTAGAACTTTAGAGAATAAGTCGCAGTCGATAACTTGTATTACATCGTATCTTTCTAAATCACTTAAATCATTTTCATTTATTAGTAAAAGAGTTAGACAATTTAATTTTTGGAGTTCTAAAAAAGTGTTTTCATCCTCTGTAACAATTACAACATCGTAGTTTGGATTCCAAGTTTGTCTTGGCTTAGATATATTGTTCAGAAAAGAGCTATCTTCATTTTTTATAGATTTGAAAAAAGATTGCCTTCTCTCTATGTCTGAAAAATTATCGCTAAAGTCAAAAAAGTGCCATATGTTAGACGTTTCTTTGAAATAAAAATTATTGGATATTTTATCTAAAACTTTTGTGTGGATTTTTTTAGCATCTGACGATTTGAATATTGATTCCTTTTCTTTTTTGATTATTGTTTTTGATGTACTAAATGGATTTAACTCGAAGTTTAAAATATAATTTAAAATGTCTTTTTTCATGACTTTTGAAAATTAAATGTCTTTAAAATTATTTATATTCTACTTTATAAATAATTCATATATTCTGCTACAAATTGTATAGCTTTATCTGGTTTATACTGTTCGTTTTCATAAACTGTCTTTTTTAGATTATCAATAATATTATTTTTATTTAATTTTACTTTATCGTTATCAAAAGATACATATTTATTCT
>CAZZNU010000017.1:0-10743 GCA_964655925.1 Candidatus Woesearchaeota archaeon
GTTATTAATATTAAAGATACTAGGAAAGTTACTATATTAAAAAAGTCTAAAGTTACCACGCCTCCGCATGGTATTTTTACCTGAGAACTCCCTTCTCTACAATATTGTTTACAATCCCCTTCGCTTCCCATCCATGTTGATTCTATATATTCAATTCTATAATCATCTATGCTACAATTTCCTACTACTTTTGCAGTCGTTACTTGACAACTTCCATGACATATACTTACGCCATCATTATTTGAAGTATTAGTGTTCCATCTAGAGATGCATTCTCCTTCCCCTGTGTTGGTCTTCCATTCACATCTGCAAGAGTGAGCGAATGTCAATTCTCCAAAGTAAGACACATCAGTTACGCTCCCACAAAAATTATCTATTCCTACAATTTTACTTATGCTCAACTCAGCAATATTATATCTATCATTCTCACAATCATTTTGATTCGTGTATTCACTGCAACTTGTTATAAACATGTTAACATATTCACTACAAGTTCCTAAGCCATTTTTAACAATGCATTCTTTGCCTGGGGTACAACAACTTTTCCTACCTGCATATCCATTTTCTCTAAAACAATCTCCTTCAGATGAAGTTAAAAAAATGTCTGGATTTAATTCATCATGAAATATCCAATTCTTCCCATCCACACAATAAGGGTGATTTCTATCCACTACATAGAAAGTAACATCTTGACTGCTACTTAAAGCTCCTTCTTTTATTTTTAGTATAACTTCATTTTTACCTGGGAATGTGAAACTCTTCGATGAATAATTTCCGCTCACTAAAACATCTCCACTAGGTAACAACCAAGTATAATCTATCGCTAACGAAAATGATAGTATGTATAAAAATATAAGAAACAAAAATATTTTTTTCTTCATTATTAACCTCCTTACATAACGACCGCAGTCCTCGTTGCGTCAAAAATTATCTTAACAACCCCATTTAGTCCTAATATATACTTATGTGTTGGACTTACAACACAAGGGCATATCTGCCCACTTTTACAAAAGTTATCACAACGGCATACATACCTCTCATTAGATATATAATAATCAAGCTCTTCATTACATTCCAAACTGTAATCTACATCTACATCCTTCATTGTGTAGATTGGAACATCATCTATGTTATTAGAGAATAAATTTAGTGTCAGGTTTTCATAAAATAGAATCAATCTATAATCATCTTCAGAGAAACTCTTTTCTGAAAAGTTGTTAAATATTGGGTTAGTCTCATTCTTTGTCTTAAATTTAACGGTTACCCTAGCACTCCCACCAGAATTCAATATAAAGTATCCTATATCCTCATTTATATCAGGAATAATGTAGTCACCTGTATAATCGTTTAATGAAGGCTGTAATAGTATTGTTGATAGTTCCGTATTATCTAATATTGGCTCTAATTTATAGACTGGAATATCACCTATGTTTGTGATGTTATATGTTTTTTCATTTATGTTTTCAGATTGTAATGGATCAACTTTTATAACTGGCTTTGCACTTTCAACTATGAATAAATTTCTCTCTCCTTTTGTACAGTCTCCTCTTTCGTTGCAAGCCCCAAATGAATAAGTGTATGGATTTTTTTTCACATAATCTAAATCTCTAACAACAATAGAGAACTCCCAAGTATATCCATCTATTTTTTTAAGATTTGAATTGTAATACGATTTTACTTCTGAATCAGTTAGAGGTTTGTTAAATATTTTTATTTCATCAACATCTCCTTTAAACATTCCATATGATGAATTAGTACCTATAGAACTAGGAACCACTACTCTCCCACTACCAGAGCCTATTACTCCATCTTTAATTTTAATTCCATCTATATACAATGTTGGAATTTTATTCTTATATACAACCATAATGTGGTGCCAACCTTTTCCTAAATCTGAATTGTGCACTAAAACTGCAGGCATGTAACTATTGCAATGTTCATATATAGCCACACCATTTGTGCCTATAGAAAGTCCAGCTCCAGCTTTACTGTTTGAGTCAGAAGTACTACAAACACCACCATTTGTAGGCCAAAATGCATAGTTTTGCCCACTAGTGCCTTGTGTACCCGTCGGAGATTGGGTACCTAAGGTTATAGATTTTGAAGTTCTTACCCACGCTCCAAAACTAAAGTTATCTGTTGGCTCTTCACTTAATGTTAATTTCAGTACTCCTCCGTTGCCATTGAAAGACACATAATTCCCATCTACTCCATCGTAACTACTATAACTTATATCAAGAGGATTTAATTTTGTGATATATCTATTATACATCCATTCATTATTTATTCTATTTCCTTCAAAACTTATTCCTGCAACAATAGAGTTGATATTAAAATTATAATTAACAAGTAAATTATTTTTGCCCGAATAATTAGAAAAATTAAATGTCATATTTTTAAGGAAACTCTCATATGTTTTCGTCCTTATCTTAACATATTTATCCTCCTTGAAATCATTATTTACAGGAGTTGGATCTACATAATTGAAGCTTATTGCACTATCGCTGTAGCAACCCCAAGAGTCACATGTGCCCTTCACACATAAATTTCTTGAAAAGTCACAACTTAATCCCTTACTTGCACAATCCGATACTTTACACTCTCCCCCAACATCTTCAGAATATCCGCATTCATATCCAAAATCATTACATAAATTGTCAATTAAGGATTGGTTAGTATAAACTCCGCCTTCCCAAGATATCCATTTTAGAGTAGGGAATGCATCTGAAGATGATTTCTCCCATACTTCACTAAAGTCCCATTTATCAAATGGAGTTTTCGATTCTTGAATAGATACCCCTTTGTATACAAAATTAACAGCTGAACATCCTCCCCCACTATTTCTTAAACAGGAGTTAACTGTTGATGTATACCAACATCGTCCAAGCCATAAAAAACCACAACCTATACCCGGAGAATATCTAACACTTGCACAACTACTCTTATAAAATACATTTGAAATTTTACCACTATTTCTTGAAGCAAAACATCCTACATCATAGCTCGAAAAAGCAAACTTTTTTTCGGAGGCAGCTAAACTAGCTAATGTAAAACTCGAATCTATTGCACACGAACTTGTTGTACATCCCTCTATTCGTGATACGAATCCTCCAACATAATCATCTCCTCTAACACCTATCTCTCCCACATATGAATTATATACCATACCTTTCTTATATATTATCCCAATAAAGCCACCAACATCTACGCTAGAGCCTACACTGCCAATATATATATTACTTGCTACATAAGAATTATTAATAATTCCATCATACATTTCTCCAACCAAACCACCAACATATCTATAACTTCCTCCGTCAGTTGCTATAGAACTGCCTCCTGAAACATAGCATGAATCAATAATGCCTCCACTCCTTCCAACTAATCCACCGATATAATTACCACCCACTATAATATTATTAGATACATCGTTTGCAGAAACAAATGAGATTAATGGTAAAATATTAGGTGCTATTATCTCCATAGTTCCAGCATACCCCGACTCACTTGGATTTGGGTTAGTAGTCTTAACCACCTTATATCCGTCATCTAGAACTGTAGTTCCCTCATCATAATCGTCTGGATCAAAACACCTATTATTGGAACAAAAATCTTCTATTTGTTCAGAGACATAACTACTACTAACTTGCTTAAAGCATCCATGTCCTTCAATATATACATTATTGCCCTGTTCACATTTTGCTCTATTTTGTACACAAACACCTTTTTCAAAGCTACCAGACTTACAGACGCCATAACATTCGCCATCATGCCAATTATATCCATCATGATTACAATCTCCAGAGCTTGAATATCTACATACACCTGATTCATCGAAAAAGCCAGTTCCCGTCAGGTCGACCCTTCCAGTACATTTATAGCACTTGTCGACATCATCATCCCACTTCAAAGATTCACCAACACATTCTGATTTTGCCTTCTCTATATTCGTACTTCCAGAAGATAAGAGTGTAGGAACACTTACGCTATTTAAGCTATCTAAATCACTCGATACAACTATTGTATTTCCATTGTATGTTGTTTTAGCATCTATGTATGCAGCTCTAACTGTACCTGAGAAAAAACTATTTTCTATTTTTGCACCAGATTCTAATGAGCCTACTATTCCTCCTACATAATTCTGTCCTCGCACCATCCCTCCACTTGCTTTTAAATTTCTAATGATTCCACCCTCGCCAACCACTCCGAATATGCCAATATAATTTTTACCTGTTTGGAGAATTTTAAAGTTTTTAATATAATACCCATTTCCATTAAAATTTCCCACAAACTTATTAGATAAATTTCCAATAGGATAAATTTCTCCACCACCACAATCTATATCATTTTTTAATATGTAGTGCGAATCTAACCTATATGGATATTCACTATCTGGGCTATATATTTTTCTTAATTGGTAGCAATTTTTTATAACATACGGATTATTTATACTACCTGTTCCAAAAATATTATCTTTATTGGTACTTGACACTACCCAGGAATTGTCAGCGCTACATTTATACATACCATCATTCGTTGCCTCACCAAAATTATAACATTTCTTTTCAACAGCTGTTTCTCCATATCCCACACAGTCCGTAGGAAATTTACAACATAACGAGAGTGAATTTTGTCTAAACAGTGAGTAAATAGGATATTCTCCTGATATATCATCACCACAACAAGTACTTGCTCCCGCACCATTTCCTCCCATATTCCATAAAGACCTTCCTTTTGAATCTTTTACACAATAATTAGCAGAAGAATCTTGGTCTCGCCAAATTCCATTATCACAATATAAATATGGTTTTCCTATTTCATCACCGCTTGCTTGCCCATTAGGATAAACCCTGTTATTATATATACAATCTCCACTCCCTAATTTTAACCCGATATAGTCCTCGTAAAAAGTATTGTGTTCATAAATTCTTTCTACCGGAGAAAGGCCTTTTGCGTAGATATCTATGTCCTTATAATTTTCTTTTAGATATTTTACTATGAAATTTTTATCACCAATAAGATTATTTATGAATTCTAGATTATTATTTACTTCGCTTTTATTTTCATTTTGATGCGAATAAGCTTCAGCATATGCACTAGAGTAAATCACTAGAGTTTCATCCATACCTTCTTCTAGTATTGAATTATCTACAAAGTCTATATTTACAAAATCTTCATAATTTAATATCAAATAATTCCAATCTTTATTTTTTAACAATTTCTCTATTTCACTTGTGGACATATCTAAGTTGCTGTCTTTAACGGTCGGATTTATTTTTTCAATTTTATATTTTATATTCTTTTCACTTGATGCGTATATCTCATCTATTTGGTATAACCCATAAGCAGAAACAAAAACGATTTCCTCAACATCTAGTATCCTATTTAAGCTAAGAGAAAAAGTATGATACATTTCTACATTACCTGGAATAAAACTATCTAATAACTTGTAAGTTCCATCTCTTTGTTTTTGATAGATCAATATAGGAACCGTTTGCATAATCCAGTCGGTAACGCCATAAAATAAATCGAAGTCTTTGTTAAACAAAGAGTAGTTTTTCTTATTATATCCCTCTATTGCTGTAACTATATCCACCCAAATATTGTGAATTCTACCCGTCTCTTTTAATGAAAATGCAAGATTAAATTTACTGCCATCATATTCTGATAAATCAAATTTTACTGTCAAATTACCAAAATAGTTTTCTGAATTTAACTTGTCTACATCGCTTAGCCAGTATTTGTTGTCACTATTTTCTATTTCTTCTAAATATGATATATTACTTTCATCTAGTGCTGATATAGGACTTATTTTTTCATCAAATATATTAAATCCACCATTATATTCTGGAATTGCCCACATGCCTGTTGGATGTATTATTTTAATCAATTTTAAATCATCAATGTACTGGGTTTCAAGAACCTGTTCCCAAATAGAAATAGAATATTTTCCATCTATTTTTTTCAGACTAGGGAGAACTCCATAGCCACTGCTTTCCCAAAGCTTATGTGAACTATCACTTGATATTGAAAACTCTGGTATATATTCTTCTCCATCATAACTGTATACAAATGCACAACCTTTTTTCTCTACAGATTTTTCATCTACTTTTAGGTAAATAGTAATTTTACCATTGTTTATGTACTTGCTATAATCCGCTTTATTTATTGTAATAGACATATCATTTTTGTAATCAAATATAAAATAGCCGTTAGAACTAGCCCCTCTATTACCTACATCATTCTGCCTCAAATTACCTCCTGATTTTTCTATAAAAAAGAATTGATTAGAATTTCCTGATTGTGGTTCGTTTCTAAACTTTCCTAAAAGTGTTATACTATTATATTGATTTAGAACATTTATATCTACATCAAAAACATATTTCAAGTAAACATAAGAATACCTTGCACCATCTTTGCCTTGACTTGGTGAACTAGAAGAATAAGAGTTAAGCGTTCCTGGCTTTAGCAAATTATCATAATTAGCCAAACTATGTCCAGAGAAGGATAAGCCATCAGGAATATTACATGTCATTCCCGAACATGTAGTAATCTTTGAAGAATATGCTTTAAATGGAGATGAAGAGACAACAGCAGAACTAAAAACCAAAAAGACAAAGAAAAACAAAAACACTTCTTTTTTAGTCACCATTTTATATTGATATTATTATATTCTTGATATTTATAAAATTATCCGAATAGATTAAAATTCAGGAAATCGTAACCTAAGAAATTTAGAATGACTATGCTTAATGCTATTAGTATAAACAAACTAAATATTACAGCTATTAACTTACCTTTCTTCTTTTTAGGCACAGTGGTTTCGCCCAACCTTTTATATTTTACTTGACTAATTAACTCTTGTTTTTTTAATTCATTCAAAGCATCATCAAACTCAAATTCGCTATATCCTTTAGAGATAATCTCTTTTTTCAAATCATCAATATTATATTTACCCCTATGTTCTCTTAGATAATTTAAAACTACTGTATTGACCATCCTCTCTCTATACATGAGAAGATATATGTTTATATATTTTTCTAGAAGTTAAGATTTGCTGGCTCTAAAATAAAACTAGAGAATTCAACATTTTCAGTTATTTTTCTTATGTCGCTTAAGGTAACAGACATTATCTCTTTTTCATATTCATAATAATCTCTAGCATCTGAGTAGAGCTCTGAAAAAACCAAATTTATAGCGGTATTACTACTTTCTTCTGAACGTATTTTTTTATTCCCTATAACCCTCACTTTTGCATTTTCTAGTTCTTCTTCACTTATATCTTTCATATTAAGAAAAATATCTTTTATTAACTCCATCACTTCACTTATTTTAGATTTGTCTGTCCCAGCGAAAATTAGTAGATACCCATAATTTATTCCAATATCTAACTCACTCTTAATTGCATATACTAGACCACGCTTTTCACGGATTTCCTCAAACAGCTTACTGCTCATCCCCCCTCCAAAAATAGAGTTAAATACGCTCATTGTATATCTTCCTTTCTCATTGTATGGCACATGTATTCCCATTGCAATGTTTGCTTGAGAAACTCCTGTCCTAGTTTCGCTTGAGATATGTGTCCTCTTTCTCACATCTATATTTTCTACACAGGTTCCTTCCTTATAGAAGCCAACATATTTTTCAGCGAAATTTATAACATCTTCTAAAGAATTATTACCAACTACACATAATATCGTATTTTTAGGTACATAATATTTACGATGTATTTCTAATAAATATTCCCTGTCTAAACTTCTAACAACTTCTTCATTTCCTCCAATAAACATACCAAATGGCTCTTCATATAAATTTGATTTCAATTTTTCAATAGTATAACTAGAGGGTCTATCTTGATACATTTTTATCTCTTCACAAATTACATTTTTTTCTCGCTCAATTTCATTTTCTGGGAATGTGGGATTAAAAAATATATCCCCTAATACATCTATTGCTAATTCCAAATGTTTGCTTGGTAATCTTACATGATAAGCGGTTAATTCTTCATGTGTAAAAGCGTTTAATTCCCCACCTACACTTTCTAGAGAATTAGATATTTCTTTTGCATTTCTTTTATCTGTACCTTTAAAACACAGGTGCTCTATTAAGTGAGAAATTCCTTTCTCTTCTATTTTTTCAAACATTGCTCCATAGGGAACAGCAAACATTACAGTAGTTACATCTACATCTCGTTTCTCATGCAAAATTGTTAGACCATTAGATAAAGTTCGTTTATTAAAAGAAACCATATTATTTTTTCTTTACTTTTTTCCTTTTTTTAACTTGCGTTTTTTGGAAAAATAACAAATATACTAATGGCAGTATACCAGCGGTATTAAATATTAAAATACAAACATACCATGCTAATTGGTTGTTACGACCAGCCTTCCACATTGCAATGCCTTTCCAAACACTATCCCAAACAGCGATTACAGAAATAATGTACCATACGAGTGCAGCTTCCATCATTCTTTAAACAAATATTAATAGTTTATAAATTTTTAGTTAAAATTAAAAACCTTTCTTTAAACATTTCTACATCTGCTTTTATTTTAAAATTAGACTCTAAGAAATTCATCAAAGATTTTCTGTTATCCCTAAAAGAATGTTTCCCGCTTAAACTTTCTACAGGGAAAGATAGAACTATTAATTCTTCTTCTGAAATATTTTGTTCTAGAAACTTCAAAAAGGTCAAACTAGATCTTTTTTCTATTTTTTCTAACGCATCCGTTATTTGAAAGCAAAAAATAATTTTATTTCTAACATTCATTTCACTCTCAATAAATTTAAAATCAAGTAAATCTGTCCACAAATATTTACCTTTAATGTTCTTCTTTTTAAAAAAAGTGTTTGAATTATGAACAATCTGTCTAGTTGCTTCAAACCCAACATAATTTATTTCACCAAAGTATTTTTTTAAGAACTCGTAACTAAAACCATTAACACCTGCTCCAAAATCTAATACATTTTCTACATTTGATGAATTGTCCTTTATAAATTTGTAAAGCTCATCATAATTTCTTTTTTTAGTTGATATATGACTCTTAAGAATTGTTTCATAATCTAAAATATCCTTAGGATTTAATACCTTATTTGTAAGAAATACTCCAAAATACTTTCTTAGATTACTTCTAACTTCTTTAATTAAAAACTCTTCAGGGATTTTATTTTTTTCAAATTTTTCTATAACTTTTTTTACTATAGAATCTGGTAATTCAGACAATTCTTTCTTACTTTTTATTTTTTTTATAATTTCATCCATAAATAATCCTCTAACGGTTACCTTACTATATAATTTCTAGTCTTAATTCCCTATGGCAACTGTTTTCGCTATCGCAAAAGTCTTCATATTTTATTATATTTATTTTTTTATCAAACAAAGAACAATCTATCACAAAGCTTTCATACTCTCCTCCCTCTCCTGAGCAGCTTATCCCATATTTCTTATTTAATTCTACTATCTCATCTAAAAAAGATTTATCTATTTTTTTCCCTAGAAAACTTTTGTCTAGAGGATAGGCTGCTACTCCAACAACTATTGAATCAAATCTATTTTCTATTAACTCTTTTATTAACTGCACCTGATCTTTTTGCCAGAGAGGATTTAAAACTTTTAAATCCATTTTTTTACATATTTTTTCTATTCTAGACTTTTGATACATTGAAAGTACCGCCCCTGTAACTATTCCTTCTATTTCATATTTTTGTTTTGCCTCTCTTATTGAATCTTCTAAATCTTCTAATTCAAGTTCCTTAATACCACTTGTTTCTTTAATTAGAATAGGTATATTCATAGCCTTAGAAAGCACTTCAACATTGGATATTGACGGAGTATGAAACATGTAACTATATTTATTCTTACTGTTTAAACTTATAAGACATTTAACCTTATGACCAGATTTTTTAACTAAGTATGTAGCATAGACAGAATCTTTCCCGCCACTAAACAAAACTCCTAGATTCAAAACTAAAACCTCCTATGTGGTCTACTCGGGGCAGTTATTGGCCCATAACTTTGGGATAAAGGAGGTTGACTGTAATCTTTTGTACCTTTATTGTTATCTTCTTTATTCCCCTTTTTTAATTTCATTTTTTTAGATTTAGATTTTTTAATTTTAGCTTTCACTTCTTTTAGCTCGTCTGGATCGAAATAATTTTTTTTAGGTTTTTTAAATAACGAAAAGATTAGAATTATAATTATTACTAATGAAATCACACCTAAAATTATTGCATAATAAAAATTTTCATTAAATATCATTATATCAGAAATAACTAGCTATTTTTATTCTTTTCTAAATCAAGAAATTTATTCTATAACAGAAACGAACTCTTCTAAAACTTTTTTGGGTAAAATGTTTTTCAGATCTTCTCTTGGGGCATTAATTATTTCTTTTATATTACCATATTTATCCAGCAATTCTCTAGCCCTTATCTCTCCTATACCCAAAATTCCTTCCAAGAAATACACTTTCTTATCTTTCTGAAGAATTTTGTTTCTTGCTAATTTTATTTTTTTATTTGAGAATACTTTCTTACTAATAAAATTAATAAACTCTGCAGATTCTTTCTCGTTGTTTACCAACAAAATAGGTATATTACACTTCATACACCAAGATAAAAAGAAACCCCAAAACACTTTTTTATTAAATTTTTTATAATCATAAATTCCTTCTATTAAAATTATTTTATTTTTATATTTAATGATATTACTTAATTGTTCTTTTAATCTACCTGAATATATAC
>CAZZNU010000018.1:0-9607 GCA_964655925.1 Candidatus Woesearchaeota archaeon
CGGTTTGGGCGTTCTACCTTTTTGTGATTTTACAGTCTTTTTTTTATAAATCTTCGTTTGTCATTTTGTCGTCGGTAAAATTTATCTTTGAGTCATTTTAGTGTAGTCTGGTTTTGGAAATTAGTGACAAAAAGGCGAAAAATAAGTGTTTTTTAAGAGTCAGGTGGGGTGTTGTACTATTTTTTTGAATTTAATGGGCACACTTTTGAATTATTAGCAAAATATTAAAAATGATTGAGATCTACTATATTGGTGGAAAAGAAAACAGAAAAAGAGTTATTGCAAGAAATTGAAAACTTAAGATCCCAAGTTGAGAAGTTAAAGCAGAGGAATAGAACTAAATCTCACAATAGAAGAAGAAGCATTTTATGACGCACTAACAGATAATGATTCAGCAAAAGAAATCTTAGGAGATGTTGTCCTAGCAGAGATTGCAAGAAAACTAACTGAATTAATAAAAGCAAATGCATCTATTGATTGGGAAATAAGAGAAAGTGTTCAAGCAAAATTAAAAGTAATGATTAAAAGGTTACTTAGAGAATATGGTTACCCTCCAGATAAAGAAAAAATGGCTACTAATTTAGTATTAAAACAAGCAGAATGTTTTGCAAAAGATTGGAGTAGTTTAAACTAATCTAAGATACAAGAATTTAACAACAAACCCCACCCCCACTCTATTTCCTATTAAAATGACTTCTTATGTTTTTTCTCGCTGTAAATGTTTTGGCATATTTTAGCCAATCTCTTGATGGACCTTTAGATTTCGAAGAAGTTATTATTTCAACTATATCATGATTTTTTAATTTAGTTGATAGTGCAACCATCTTTCCATTAACTTTAGCGCCCATACAATTGTTTCCAATATCTGTATGAATAGCATAAGCAAAATCAATAGGAGTGGAACCATTTTCCAAATGAATTATTTTCCCTTTAGGGGATTGAACAAATATTTCTCCATCGTATAAGTCGACCTTAAATGCTTTAATTAATTCTTCATTAGACATAGAGTCGCTTTGTTCAACTATCTCTCTAATATGATTTAACTTAGAGTCAAATGTGTTTATTTTCTTTTTCTTCTCCTTGTATATCCAGTGTGCAGAAATTCCAAATTCAGCTTCTTTGTGCATTTCAAAAGTTCTTATCTGTATTTCAACAGGTATAGAGTCATACAAGACCGTTGTATGTAAAGACTGATATCCATTAAATTTTGGAGTAATAATATAATCTTTATACCTACCAATTAATGGCGTATACTCCTGCTGAATTTGCCCTAAAACAGTATAACATTCAGGAATAGTGTTAACTAATATTCTAAATGCAACAAGATCATAAATTTGAGTAATATCATAATTTTTATTAATAGACTTTCTATGTATACTGTATATATGCTTTTTTCTTCCCATAACTTTCCCATTAATATTTAATTTCTTCAACATAGAATTAAAACGATTATTTATTAGTGTAATAACTCTTCCATAGCCTTTGAATTTTTCATTAATTTTGTCTTCTATTTCTTTATATTTCTCAGGCTCCAAGACCTTAAACGACTTATCTTCTAACTCACTTTTTATGTGTGATAATCCCAGTCTTGATGCTAATGGTGCAAAAACCTCTAAGTTAGCTTTAGCCTTTTTTTCTTGCTCTTCTTTGGTATACTTGTCTATACTTCTCATTTCAGCAAGTGCAAAGGCAAGCCTAATAAAAACAACTCTTATGTCTCTAGAGATTGCCAGAAACATACGCCTCACATTTTCAGCTTCTTCTTTTCTGTTTGTGAAAATACCCATATTGTAGAGTCTCCCTAAACTCTCAACCATAACAACAATGTTCTCTGGGAAATTGTCGCTCAGAAACTTACTATCTATATGATTATGAACAAAAGGTATATACAAAGTCGCACTAATTATACTTTCATTATCTAAATTGGTAGTTTTCAAAATATTATGAACTATCCTAGTAATTAAAACTGATTTTGGACTACACTTCTCATTAAGAACACCAATTGCTTTCTCTAATATTAAATTATTTTTTTTAGCCATAATCCAAAATTCTAAAAACTTTCAACTTTTAAATAATTAATGATTATAAGTCTACTAATGTCATTTAAAATTAAACTTGTACAGGTATTTCTTTAAGTCTATATATCCAAAGTCATCAATTTCAACACCTTCTTTTTTTAACATCTCAATTTTGTCTTTTACTCCATGTGCAAACCCACCAATAAATCCATTACTGTTAATAACTCTATGGCAAGGTACTTCTGGCGCGTAAGGGTTTTTGTTCATAGCATTTCCAACAGCTCTATAAGCATTTGTATTTAATTTATTTGCAATTTTTTTATATGTAGTGACTTTCCCCTTTGGAACAAGTCTTAACACATCATAACACTTCTCATTAAAAGATTTTTTAAACCCCATGCAACAAACAACAAGTTAATATTTAAAAATATTAGGAATAAAAAATATGATTAACCAATAATATATAACTTAATAATAGTTACAAATCTAAAGGTTTAAAAAGAATTCAAACAATATCCGTATATGAGCAAAAGAGAATTATCATTAGTACAAACATCAGCAGGTGGTGGAACAAGGGCTAGACCTCTTAGTTTGTACTCAGCAACAACAATGATTCCAAAAGGGATGATGAGAGTAATGGGTATACCAATAGCAGAAATACAATTAGAACAAGCTAAAAAAAACGGAATCCAAAATGTTTATGTTGTGGCAAAAGATTTAGAGAATAGAGACCAGTTAGCTTCAAGATTTAGTGATGGAAGGATGCACGGTCTAAAAATAAGATATTCTCATCCAATAGACGATATAATCAATAATGGAAGTGGAGATGCACTTTTAACAAATATTTCCAGAAATAATATCTCGGGGGATAGTCTAGTTTTATCAAATGATAATCTATTCGAATATGATATTGATAGAATAATGAAAACCCATAGAGATAATAATGCACTCGTAACAATTCTGACAATTCCAATGTCTCCAAGAGAAACAATAAAAAAATATGGACTCCTAGATGTAGATGATACAGGTAAAGTAAAAAGAATTTTAGAAAAGCCTAGTACAGAAGAAGAAATAATAAAAATGATGTCTTACACATCTCCTAATGATTTAGAAGATAGAAGAGTCCATGTAAACACGGCTGGATATATCTTAAACAATTCACTACTAGATAAACTTTCTAAAACAGAAAAATGGATAATGAATGGCAGGAAAAACTCTGATAATTTTGATATGGCAGGAAATTTACTAACTGGACTAGTTAAAAGAGGATTTCCAATTTATGTAGAATCTATACAAGAGTGGGGGGATTTGGGAAGTCTATCTAGTTATATTGACACAACCAAAAAGGCACTTACAGGTTCTTACAACAGTATTGATACAATATTAAGTGAGAGAAATTATGTAAGATACAACGATTCTTGGGTACATACAGATTCTATGAATAGAAGAAGTGGAAGGAGCAGAAAAACTTTGTTAGACAGATTAGAAAATAAAGACTTAACAATAGGACCTCATAGTTTTGTAGGTAGAGATTGTATATTAGAAGACGGAAGCACAATAAAATATTCAGATATAGAAAAACAAACTGCAATAGGAGCAAATTCTAATATAACAAATTCTGTAGTATTCCCATATTCAATAATAGGAGAGTATACAGAGATAGATAGAAGTTGCCTTGCATTAAATACATATATAGACTCTAATAAAGAAAATCCTACTAAAATAATTGAAGGTAGTGCAATAGGACCTCAAGTGGAAATAAAAGCAGGTTCAATTTTGAGAAATACAGTAATTTTCCCAGGATTCACATCAGATACACCAATTAATTATTCTAACGAAACAATAGAGCCAAGCACAGAACAACTAAGTGCTTTACAAAAAAGTTACGGAAAATGATTTTTTATCTAACCTTTTTTTTAACACATTCTTGCTTTTATAATATTTCATATTCCTTTTATCCCTATTCCTAAAAAATAAAATTAATCTTATTGCAACTAAAATTAAAGATAACGAAATAATTTTGTAATAATCATATTTATCAAACTTAGGAAACTCAAATTCAAATTTCCAAGGCCAATTACTTGGTACATCCATCGAATCATTTTTAGTGGTATTGACAATGTCTACCTTTTTCTCGACGATTGATTCATATATTTCATAAAATGTTACACTTATATTATCAGTATTTATTTTATTTAATTTTAGTACAAAATCATAATAGTTTGCATTTGTAATATTTAATTTTACAAGTTCTCCTTCTTTCATCGTTAAAAGAATAGGTTCACTATTTATCTCAATTGTTGCAGAGTTGTTCACTATATTCTTAAACTCAATAGAGTGTGCTAGAGAATTAGAAATCAAAAAATGTAATTTCGTATTCTGTTTTATTGTGCCAGAATAATAAATATTTTTTTCCAAAACAATAGGATTTGATATTGTCCCAATTGCAGGCGGTTCAATTTTTTGGATAGGACCACCAGCTAAACTAACCTGTGTAGATTTTTCCGTTTTCCTCTCCAAGTCAATGGAAAGAGATGTAATATTGCAATTCCCCGCCTTGTCACATATATTAACATTAAAATTATAATTACTTCCTGCTAAAAGGTCTTTAAAGATAACACCATGTGAATTAGAATAATCTAAAACTTTTTTTGACAAGTCACCTGTTATCTCATAATTAACTAATTCGTTTGAACTGATATTTAAGTTAATAGAAGAACTTGTATTCGTGTAAGAAACATTTAATTCAGGAGAAGTGTAATCTACATTAATGGTATAGTTTGTCTCAGAAAACATATACTCATCTTTTTCATTGTATACTAAACAAGACCAATAGTATACTCCTTCGTCGGGGATATTAACATCAAAGTGATAAGTGTATATTTCATCAACAAAGCCCGTGCTATTTTCTTCAATTAATTCGAATAATTTATCATACAACAAAAAAGTCACATTCTTTAAATCATACTCAGAGCTACTATTTAAAAAACATGTAAATATAATATCTGTTTCATTAGTATGAAAATCATCTTCCGGTGTTAGCTGCTTTGTAAAAAGAGGTGCCGTAGTTACATTAAAAATACTGTAGTTAAAATTACCAGCGATATCATAAAAAGAAATGTTAAAAGAATACTTTGTGTTTGCAGATAAATTATCTATAAAAATTTCATGACTCTTCTTGAATTCGTCTGAGTAGTTCAATATACTCTCATTAGAAATAGAGTAATTTACATGTTCGTCAAAGTCAATATATATTTCAAGTCTTGAATAGTAAATTTTGCTAGACAAGTTAATAATAGAGGGCGAAACCGTTTCATACACAAATGTATAATTCTCAGAGAAAGCCATGTTAGAATCATTATCAAAACTAATACAATTCCATAAATATTCTCCTTCTTCACTAAATGTATAATCAAAACTAGAATAATTTTCTACACCACTAACATTTGAATAATTAGAAAAAACTAAATCTGTAGAGTTATATATGTTTATACTGGTATTTTTTAAACTTAAGTTAGAATATGGATTTAAGTTAGTATAACATGAAAATGTATTTTCGGGGGCGTTTTTTCGTGTATTATTTTCAGGGGATAAATCAATATCCATACTATTAATAAATAAACTGTAATTTGAACTTGTATTAGAATTATTATTTTCATCAAAAGCTACTATATTCCAAACATAATTGTCAGGGTATAAGTTTAGCGTGAAATTCGAATAATTTTCTGCCCCAGATACATTTGAATAATCTTTAAACATTAATCCATCTGAATTATATATATTCAGGCTGACATTCTTTAATTGCCAATCTGATACATTAACATAAAAAGAAATATTATTTTCTTTACTTATTGTATTATTCAATGGGTATAAATATGTGAAAACAGGCGGATCTACATCTAAATGTAACAAAGCAGAATAAACATCTATTCTGGAATAATTCACATTCCCTTCTGTAATGTTTATTCCAGTATTATACAATATATTTTCTATTTCACTAGGCGTTTTCGACTGCCCAGACAATTTCAAATACTGATTAATAATTAATATTGCTCCAGACACCATTGGAGCCGACATAGAGGTTCCCGAGGAAATTTTATAATTGCTGCCAATATTTGTAGAATTAACACTTGTACCAATAGCCATTAACCTTACTAGTGAATTTCTATTCGCAAATTCAGAGATTGCACCTAGTTTATTTACAGATGATACAGGTATGGCCTTAGATATACATGAAGGGAAACTTATACCAAGAGGAACATCGGTGTAATTATTTCCAGAAGATATGACTACTGAAATGTTCTTATTCACAGCATTATTAATCAAAGTCGTAAATAGTTTAAGTTCCGGGATCGCATTATCACAATGTTTATCAAAAAAATCATTCATACTTCCTAAACTCATACTAATTACTGAAATATTAAATTTACTAGCATTATTAATACACCATTTTAATCCATCAAGTATATCAATTTGTTGAAGTCTACCATCTGAATTTCCTGCTTTTATCGCTACAATTTTACTTTCTGGAGCTATTCCGTAAATATTACCGCTCGCAGAAACTATTCCTGCAACATGTGTACCATGCCAACCTAATGTGTTTATCGGATTATTGTCTTCACCACTACATTCATTATCATCATTTGCACAAAAGTCCCAACCACCAATAACTTTACATTCAGAATCAGGGTTATTTTCTCCATAGCAACCACCTAAATCTGGGTGGTTATAATTTATCCCTGTATCAATAATACAAACAGTTTGTCCTGCTCCTGTCAAATTTATTCCATCCTTTTCTAAATTCCACGCACTTGTTGCATTCTGAATAACAGTCGCATTTTGTAGCAATGTATGAAAAACCATTTCCTTTTCAATGCTTTTAACACTAGGGTTATTTTTTAGTTCCTCTAAGTCATTACTATCTATAAAAGCCACAATATAATCGTCATAATCGTACTTAACTTGGTCTTCTCTTAACCCAAAGTTCTCTTCATTTAATTTATTTAATCTAAGAAAATTAAGAGGCGAGAAAATACTTAGCTCATTGTTCTTCCGGATAATTACTCTAGTCAAATTAGAATTTTCAAGATTTTCGTACACTTCTAAATCAATATTAGCCGAACTAACCAAATTAATAATTACTATAAGCAAGACAGATATCAAAACAAATTTATATAATTTCATTATTCCAAATGACAGCACATCCTCCTTCTATATTCGCGCAAAACCCAGCACCGCAGTCCATCGTTCCTATTCTACATTCAAATGTACACATAGAATATTCACAATCTGGAGCGTCCTCTTCAAAAACACATCCACTAGCATGACAACAAGAATCAGGTACACACATTTTATCTTCTATAAAATTACATTTACCTTTATAAAAATTCGTTTTTTCACAATATTTATTATCACTAACACAATATTCTGCTTTCTTATTTCCACTTTTTATTGTTACTAATTCATATCCATTTCTTTCACAATATTTTGCTGAATTTTCTCTTAAAGACAAATACAAAATGACTGTAGTTACACAAATAAATATACAAATAAAAACAATCACTCTTTTAGATAACTCTTTTTTTATACTCATACAATTCTTAGCTTCCTATATTTTTTAATCTTATCTATAATTAAATAAAATGCTTGTCGTCTGTCAAGCCATAAAATATATAAACGCAGATTTTTTACTATTTATGGGTTATAATATGGCAAAACAAAGCATTTTTAGCAACACTATAAAGTATTTTACCCTCGTATTAATTTTAATGGCAATGCTCTTTCCACTAATAAAAGCAGATATTTGCAACGACTCATTCGAGTATTATAAGGACTATATGCGTAATGCTTTAATCAATTCATTTGACGAAATTAAGAACGACTTAAAATGGTTAAATGATGAAGTTGTTACCTATGAAGATAAACAAATCATAGAAAGTGTATCATATAATAAGCCAGATTTAGAAATAAATATTACATCAGGAATAGACTTTTCTGAAATCGATTTATTAGATTTTAAAAATAATCCAATAGGTTTTACACTTTCTCATTTAAACAAGATGGAAGTGAATAATGAACCGTTTAATATATCTGATGAATCTTTTGATGCATATTATGGATTGTTCAAAAATACAACATTTTTTGATATAGTTAAAGGATTAAATGTAACACATATTAATTTTAATGGGACAGAGTACAAAATAGATTCAAACAAAGAAAATATAAAAAATATAATAAAATCATCAAATGTCATAGATTATCTAGGAGAAGACCCTGAAAATTTCACTTTAGAATTCACGATAAAGATAGATGACGGAAATGGTGGTTGCAAAAAGGATGTAAACCTAGATTTCAAGTTTTTTGAAAAATCAATTCAAGTTGATGCAATGATAGGCTTCCATAACATATTAGTAAATGCAGAATTTGAGAAGGATTCTGTAAGAGTTTCCTTTGAATATGAAGATATAATATTTTTAGTGAATACTAAATTAGATGAACATGATGTAATAATAAAAGGTGAATTTGCTGAAAAAATAACAGATTACACAGAAGGTAAGCCGGTAATGGTTGATTCTCCAAATAGTATAATAAATATAGAAATAAATGAAAGTGTAACAACTCCGGGAATAAATGTAAGTAAATTAATTTCGTCAGGGAAAGGAGAAATTCCAAAAATAATTATTAATGCTTCAAGTGCAAATAACATTATAATAAACATTCCCTCAACGAATATAACAAGCTCTAATGTTTCTTGGGACGGAATTATTCGAGCGCCAACCATTGTAAATGTTTCTATTCCAGAAGCACGAGGGAAGATTAGGACTCAGAGTATAGCAATTAAAATAGGCTCTGACAGTGGAACATTAACCTTTGAAAAGGCTGTCAAATTAGTTTTCCCAAGTGAAGCGGGTAAAAATGTTGCTTTCTTTGCAGATGGTGAATTTAATGAAATAAATACAATCTGTAGTTCAAACAGTCAATCGTGGGCTGATAGTAATTTAGGTACAGGGAAAGATTGTTACATTAATGATGGTTTAGATTTAGTTGTCTGGACGAAGCACTTTACAGAATTTGTAACATATACAGAAGCAAGTTCAAGATCTTTAATTGGAGAAGGAGTGTGTGTTACAGAATGGGAATGTTCTGAGTGGTCTTCTTGTACAAATGGAATTCAAACAAGAATTTGTTCTTATCCATCAAACTTTTGTGAGCCAAATGCTAAAAAACCTGTAGAAATACAAACATGTGTTTCTGATATTAAAGATAATTTATTATTAAATGATGATATTAAAGCTCCAGATAGTAACATAAAAGCAGGCTTAGGCTTAGGGGCAGTAATTGGAAACATCGGTGGCTCTATATATTGGATAATACTGGCATTAATAATTATAATTATAACCTTAATAATTATACTCGCTAAATCCAACAAGCAAAATTTAAACACGAAGACTAATGAAACTATCGATATTAGTAGTAAAGAGCCTTCAATATTAGAACCAGAAAAAGAGGATTTAGATTCAACTAAGGATGTAAAACTTCAAAAGAGTACGACAAAAAAGAGTAAAAAACCCAAAAGTAGTATTACTAAA
>CAZZNU010000019.1:0-8943 GCA_964655925.1 Candidatus Woesearchaeota archaeon
TTAAGTATTTAAATAATATTTAATTATTGAAATTATGAGGTGTTTGATATCTTCTAATAAAAGAGGACAGGTTTGGGTAGAAACAGTAATATATACATTGGTAGGGCTTTCTATTTTAGGAGTATTATTAGTAGCAGCGCGTCCCAGGATAGAAAAGATGAGAGACGAATCCTTAATAGAACAAGCAATAGAGAGTTTATTGGTGATAAATGGAAAAATTTTCGAAACTTCAGGTACTAAAGGAACAATTATTCGTTTCGATTTGAAAGTAGGCAAAGGAGAATTTGTCATCGATGGTATAAACGACAAAGTGTATTGGACAATACCTTCTTCATTACAATACAGCGAAGAGAACATGCCAATACAAGTAGGTATAGTAAATGTATTAACAACGCCTTCGGATCCATGGCAGGTGCAATTAGAAATACCGTATAAGTTTGACATTAAATTTTCTGGTCAAGATATTAAAAAGAGTTTCTCAGAAGGAGCCACATTTTATAGAATCACAATAGAAAATGAAGGGGCTGGTGTTAACCCTAAAATTGTGCTAAACTTCGAGGAAAAATAAGATGAGTTCAGTTAATATAAATCTAAATCCAACAGTTCCTTCTATATCAAAATTCGAGGATAAAACAAAAGTAGATGTGAGGTATGTTGTTATTTCCCCATTTGTTTCTATACATATTCATTGGGATAAATCTAAGGCGGAATTGATATACGAAGTAGAAGAGCCAATCCTTTCTGATAAAGAGAAAAAGTTATTAGACAAAATAGAAAGTATGTTAAGAGAGGTAATAAATTTTAATTTAAGTTTAGATGTACAGAGCCAAGAAGCATTGATAAATTATATAGATAAAAATGCAAAAGATTTGCTCAAAGAATTAGGAGTAAAAATAGACGAAGAATCCTATAAAAAAATATTCTATTATCTTTTTAGAGATTTTGTAGGGTTTAACCAAATAGAGCCGATACTAAGAGATTATTATGTTGAGGATATTGAATGCAATGGTGCTGGTGAACCAATATATCTAGTACACAGAGTTTTTAGAAATATGAGAACAAATGTTAAATTTGATACTATAGAAGAGGCAGCAAATTTTGTAGAGAAAATAGCACAGAAGACAGGTAGATATATTTCTTATGCCTCTCCAATATTAGACGGTAGTTTACCTGATGGGAGTAGAGTTAATGCGACATACACAAAAGATATTACAAGTAAAGGTCCAACATTTACAATAAGAAAATTTACAAAGATACCGTGGACACCAATACAATTGATAAAGTTTAATTCAATAAGCGCAGATATGCTTGCTTATTTTTGGCTGGCACTACAGTATAATGCAAATATAATGATAGTTGGAGGTACATCTTCAGGTAAAACTACACTACTTAACGCTATAGCATTTTTTATCCCACCAGAAGATAGGGTCGTTTCTATAGAAGACACTCGTGAGTTGAATTTACCAAGAGAGAATTGGCTACCTAGTGTGGTTAGAACAGGAACCTCAACTGGGAATGTTGGTGAAGTTGATATGTTTAGCTTGTTGAGAGGATCGTTTAGACAAAACCCTGACTATGTAATAGTAGGAGAGGTAAGAGGTGTAGAGGCGTCCGTTTTATTTCAGGGAATGGCTTCAGGACACTCTTCAATCTCAACACTTCACGCCGATTCGGTACAAGCAATAGTGAATAGACTATCTACACCTCCAATAAGTCTAAGTCCAACATTAATCAATAGTTTAGACATAGTAGCTGTGCAGACCCATGCTATAGTAGCAGGCCATGAAACTCGTAGACTAAGAGAAATAATAGAGGTAGTTAATGTTCAGTCAGATGGGTCTTTTCAAACAAATACACCTTTTAGATGGAACCCAGCAAATGATACATTCTTGCAACAGAGCAGAAGCATTTTTTTTAATAAAATTAACGAAAAGTATGGAATATCCCCAGAGGAATTACAAAGAGAGTTGGAATATAGGAAGACATTATTAATGGAATTATTAAAAAGAAAAATAACTGGTTATGATGAAGTTCAAAGAATATTAAACGAATACTCTAAGGATTCCAAATCAGTTCTAAGAAAATTCGGAATAATTTAATCTATCAACATACTTTTTACATCGTCTATAAACTTATCAACCTTTACAGAATATTCAGAGAGTTTTTCCATGTTAATATTATAAGTTTCATCAGCTATTTTGATTTTTAAAGTAACATTTTTTCTGAATTCGCACTCTCGTGATTTTTGTGATTCAGGTATCCTTTTAAAGAATATATAAATTGGGATAATTTCTTGAATAGAATCAATTTTAGAGAAATATTTTTTCATAAATTCTATTCTTTGTTTAGGAGAAATTGGTTTATTAGGGATCTTCCCAGAATTAATATATTCCTCAATAAGATTATCAAAACTATTCTCTATTAGACTTTTCCACCTAGCAATAAGATTTAATATAACATCACAAGTTTTGGTATACTTAAGACTTACATATAATAAATGGTCAGCGCTAATTTTTTCCTTAATTATGTCTTCAATCATTTTTCCAAAATCACCAGGCAATTACAAAGAGTTATACCTTTTTATACTTTTTGTGCTTCTTATGGCTTTTAAGAATGAAAAATAATACCAAGCCTGCTACTAAAAACGATAAAATTATGGTTTTAAATGAATACTTAGACTCTGATGCTTGCAAAAAATTTTCAGAATCAAAACTCACTCCTTTTTCTACGACTCTTCTCGTGTTTGTGGAATCAGAATAGTGAATTTTGACGAACACAATATTATTTGCAGTTACCAAATTAAAGTCAAAAGTTGTATCTTCATTTCTAGAGAGACTACCGATATTCTTCATGTTTGCACCAATTATCTTAACTCCGTTCTGAACAGGGATTTCTATAGTTATACCACTTGCATCATTTCCGGCAATATTCTGTATTTCAAATGTAAGCTCGTTATTCAAATAGTCATAATTTTCTACGAACAGCTCAAAATCAGAACGAACATCATCAACATTTAAAAGAAATTTCTTTATAGCGTTTCCGTACTGTATCTCAAGAGGTGTCTCTCCATTTAGAGCATCTTTATCCACACGAATAGTGAAAGGCGCAAGAGTACTACTACTATAGTCTCTAGCGTATATATTAGTTGGTATGTTATAGGATTTTTCAGAAGAAAAGTCTAATGTAAAAGGGTATTTTTCTATAAATTGTATTGGAATTGTACCAGAACAATCAGCTCCAGATGTAATTATTTGAAAAACAACTTTCACATTTTCCCCAGGTATAGCAGGGTATGGATCCTGATTTAGCATGCTAATGTCGACATTACAAATAGCAAATGCATTAGAAGTCAATGCAAAAAATATCAATATAAATAAAATCCTCTTCATAAATATAAATATATTATCCTTCTTTTAAATATTTCTATAACAACTAAATAACATACTCTTAAGTACAAATAGATTTAAAAAGTTAGTATATTATCTTAGTTCCAAAAAGAGAGTATGGCAAAAAAATGTATTTATTGTTCAGTAGAAGTCGATAATGATAGTGTTGTAGATATGTGTGAAAGGTGTATGTATCAAGTGTGGGGAGATAAAATGTCTAAAGCAATTATAGAAAATATGACAAAAGAGAAAAATATCGAAAACATGGAATTAGGAAAGGTAGACGAGTCCGAAGACCTCCCTAATAGTCTAAAGAAAGATATGAAGTTAGTTGAAATTTAAAATTAACATAAGGTTTTTAAAGGGTTTTCTGTTATTTGATATAGGACGGCATAACGTTCGAGTTGTTTACAGCGAGATGTTTTTTTCGTCATAGTTACAGTTATGGTAAAATCAAAAAAAGTTAGGCAAAAAGGGAAATTAAAACTTAGTGAATACTATAAAGAACTAAGGGATGGAGACAAAGTAGCTGTAGTTGTCGAAAAAAGTGTTAGAAGAGGATTCCCATCAAAAATACAAGGGAACACAGGAGAAGTAATAGGATCCAGAGGAAGCCATAAACTAATAAAATTAAAAGATAAAAACGCAACAAAAACTTTTATAATACATCCAATTCATTTAAGGAGGATAGAAAATGGCAATTAACGAAGAAAAACCATTAACAATAGCTGAAGTTATAGAGTTAATAAAAGACTCTGAATCATCAAAGACAACAAGAGACTTCCTAAAGGGATATTGTGATGTATCGATAGAAACAGTTTTGAAAATAAAAGAAGAACTAATGTCTTTGGACTTAATAAAATTAAAAGAAAAAGATATTGCTAAAATAATAGATTTTATGCCAAAAGACGCTATTGAATTAAATAAAATAATTGGTGACAGCAACCTAGATAGCGATGAGGTTACCAAGATATTAAATGTTATTAATAAATGAGAATAATGGCAAGAGAAGAAAAAGCAATTGTATTAGATTTCCTACCATATGGTTATCCTTTGGAGAACAAAATGTTGGCTATAGCGCAGGCTATAGGGATTGAAAATTTCACTTTGCTACAATTAGTTCCAAGAAGAGGGCTCAAATTTGAGGTAGGAGAGGAAGTCTATATTGGAGAGGGTAAGCGAGATAAAGTCCAATATATTTTAGGAAGGTTACCTAGGGAGAAGTTAACAGAGATAGCAAAAACACAATTAATGGAATTCATAAAGAATGCAACAACAGCTAGAGAAGAAAGGTTCGTTAAGTTTTTTAATGAATCTCAAGCAATAAACACGAGGCTTCATCAATTAGAATTAATTCCAGGTTTCGGGAAGAAGCATACTACCTCCGTAATAACAGCTAGGGAGGAAAAGCCTTTTATATCATACCAAGATATTAAAGGAAGAGTCCGTAATATTCCAGATCCGCAAAATGGAATAAACAAAAGAATTTACGAAGAACTTACAGAAATACAAAGGTACAATTTATTTATATCATAAAATGGCAAAAGAAAAGAAACAAACAAAAGAATCGAAAGGTTATGAATTAGTTAGAATATTGGGAAAAGATATAATTGGAAGTAAGTCTGTATACTCTGGATTAACAAATGTAAAAGGAATTAGTTGGGCTATGTCAAATGTTATATGCAAATCTCTTGAATTAAACAGAAAGATAAAAATAGGGGACTTAACAGAAGATCAGATAAAATTAATAGAAAATTTTATACGAGAATCTAATTTCCCAAATTTCTTAAAAAACAGACAAAAAGATTTCGATAAAGGGGAAGACTTTCATCTTCACGGTTCAGATTTAAGTTTAGCAATAGAATTCGATGTTAAGAGACTTAAGAAAATAAAATCTTACAAAGGAATTAGGCATACAGCAAGATTACCAGTAAGGGGACAAAGAACTAAATCTAACTTTAGACCAAATAAAAGCAAAAGTACTGGTATAAAGAAAAAGCAAAAGGTAGAATAATATGGGAGACATAACAAGAAAACATAAAAAATTTACAAGACCAAGACAATTATTTAATCGTGGTCGAATTGATGAAGAAAATATTCTAGTAGAACGATATGGACTTAAGAATAAAAAGGAAATTTGGAAAGCAAAAACAAAAATATCAGGCATTAGAAGAAGAGCAAAGAATCTAATTAACGACAAGAATGAAGAAATCAGGCAAGAATTTTTTATAAAATTGAACAATATGGGATTTGATATAAAAGAAATAAGTGATGTTTTAGGGTTGACAGAAAGAGATTTATTTGAAAGAAGGTTGCAAACATTTGTCGTTAAAAAAGGGCTTGCTAATACAGCAAAGCAGGCAAGACAGTTAATAGTACATAAACATGTTTCTGTAAACGGAATTATAGTTAATATACCATCTTTTTGGATAACAAGAGATCTAGAGAATAAAATAGAAGTAAATAGCAAGAAGAAAAAGCCAACTAAAATTATGGAAAAAAGCAAGGAGGACGAGGAATAATGGCAAAAAAGAAAAATGAGGATCATGTAGGAATATTAAATATATATGCTACTTACAATAATACAATAACGAACTTAACAGATTTGGCAGGTAATACTATTTTTAGGGTTAGTGGTGGACAGATTACAAAACACGATAGAATGAAGGCTAATCCGACAATAGCTATGTTTATAGCAAAAAGAATTCAAGAAGTTTGTAAAGACTATAAAATCACTGGCTTATATGTAAAAATTAGAGGAGAAACAGGTGACAGAGGGATTGGTCCAGGTGGACATGCAGTAGTAAAAACCTTAACTAAAGAAGGGTTCAAAATATTAGGTATGAGTGATTTAACACGTGTCCCAAGGGGCGGACCTAAAAAAGCAGGAGGTAGGAGGGGCAGAAGAGTATAAGTATAAGTTTATATACATACTCAAAAATAAATTAAAATGGAAATTATAGAAAAAACTGATGAAAAAGTAAGTTTCACATTACCTATGTCTATTTCGTTAGCAAATGCTATAAGGCGTTCAGTAATAGAGATACCTGTTTTGGCGATAGATGAATGTGATGTATACAAAAATGATAGTGCACTGTATGACGAAATAATTGCCCACCGATTAGGATTAATTCCATTAAAGAATCAGAAGTTAAAAAAAGACGAGAAAATAGAATTGAAGCTAAAAGTAAAAGGAACCGAAGGAGGAGTGTTTATTACTTCAAAAGAGCTTGGAGAATTATCAGTGTATAACGATATTCCTATTGTTTATTTAGATAAAGGACAGACACTAGAAATAGTTTCAAGAGCGCGTGTCGGAACAGGGCTAGAACATGCCAAGTTCATCCCAGGCTTGTTTTCATATAAAAAACTAGCAAAGATAAAGATAGGTAAAAATGCGGAACACGCAATAGAATTAGCAGAAAAATTTCCTGAAATATTTGAATTCAAAGATAAGCTTAAAGTAAAAGATGCCACAAAATGTGAATTAGATGAGGAAGATTTTAAAGAATATCCTGGAATAGAAATAAAATATGATGATGAAATAGTTTTTGATATTGAAACATGGGGACAAATGAAGGCTCAAAATATATTTATAGAAAGTTGCAATATACTAAAACTTAATTTAAATGAAATACTTAAGAAAATCAAATAACTACGAGGAGATGCCGGAGCGGTCAAACGGGCTACGTTAAGACCGTAGTGGTTATTGCCTACGGGGGTTCGAATCCTCCTCTCCTCATCATGAAGGCAGAAAATGAAGAAACAGATTAATAAAACGAAAATAGAAAAAAGAATGAAGTCAAAGTCTAATCCAATATTAGTTGATACTATAATAAAATTAAAGAAGACAAATCCTGAAGTAGCTAAAGAATTGGCAAAACCTAAGAGAAAATGGGCAAATGTAAACTTAAAAGAAATTAACTTAGTAGAAGGGGATGTTGTGGTTGCAGGGAAAGTTTTAAGTTGCGGAGATATAGATGCTAAGAAGAAAATAGTAGCATGGGCATTTAGTGATAAAGCAAAGGAAAAAATATTAAGTGCTAAGGGTGAAGCAGTTTATATGGTTGATGAAATTAAAACAAATCCTGAATTAAATAAATTGAAATTAATAAGTTAGAATGGAACATATAATAGTAGATGTAGATGGTGCAGTTTTGGGTAGGGCAGGTAGTTTTATAGCTAAAGAATTGCTGAAGGGGAAATATGTTTCAGTAATAAATTCTGAGAAGATTATAATTTCAGGGAAAAAAGAATTAATCGTAGAAAGAATAAAACAAAAAAGAAAAATGGGTGCTGGAGGATCTTTAAAGGGGCCAACTTACATAAGAAAATCTGATAGATTATTAAAGAGGATGATAAGAGGTATGTTACCTTGGGATAGAACCAAGGGTAGGGAGGCATATAAGAAGTTGAGGTGTTATGTTGGTAGTGGAAGCTTAGATGAAAAAATGCTTGCTAACCCTAAAAAATTTAATCATAAAAAACCATTTAAATATACCACAATGAAAGAAGTAGTGGAGGCTTTAAGATGAATAACTTAGTAGTTACAGGTAAAAGGAAAACTGCTATAGCAAAAGCAACCATAAAAGAAGGTACCGGTATTGTTACATACAATAAAAAACCAATTGCACTTTTACCTAAATTAAAACAACTAGAAATACTAGAACCATTAATCATCGCAAATTCTGTATTAGGGAGCTTGGCCTTTGATATAGCACTAAATGTGAAGGGAGGAGGAAGTGCTTCACAGATAGAAGCGTCTAGATTGACAATTGCAAAATCTATAGTGGAATACACAAAAAATGAAGAAATTAAAAGAGCATTCTTATCTTATGATAGAAATTTATTAATTGCTGATACTAGAAGGAAGGAGGCGTACAAGCCGGGCGACTCTAAAGCAAGAGCTAAAAGACAAACATCTTATAGATAATTTTTTAGAAAACAATATAAATCTTTAATAGTTAAACTAATAGTGGTAAAAGATGTGAGAGGGCAGATGTCTGTCGGGAAATTGCTTGCAATGATCATGGCTGTAGTTATTGTAGTTCTTATTATAGTGGGAAGTAGTCAAGGTTGGTTTAAACCACTCTCTGAGAAAATAACATCGAAGGCAAATGAAATTTTGATAATGTTTGAAAAATCGAAACCTTCAAGCGATGAAGAAACGGATAATTATTGCTTCGTAGAAAATAATGTATTAGATAGTAAGGGAAAATATTTTAACAGAACTCGTTGTGAAGATGTCTGTTATTTAAACAATAGTGAAATGCTTGGAGATTTAGAGATTGACGAAGGTAATGTCATAAAAATTTATTACGATAAGACTAAAATGAATTATACTTATAAATCTACAAAAGATGGTCAAGTATATGGGAGTGAAGGTTATACTATAAGCTATCTAAAAAATGTTGACAAAGAGTTAAAATCTACAAAAGATTTATTAAAAATATTAGAAACTTCAAAAAAAATAAATGATGATTTTAAGTTAGATAAAACAAAATTTACATATAACTCAATAGATTACTCAGAGATAGAAGATTATAGATTTTTTTCT
>CAZZNU010000020.1:0-8762 GCA_964655925.1 Candidatus Woesearchaeota archaeon
ATTTATTCTCTATCATGAACTTATTTATGTTTTGGTTTTTTATACCTTCTAGGATGTATAATATTGTATCAGAATCGCATTGAGAAAGTGCATAGTCAAAAGATTGTCTTTCATTTTCTCTACCTTTTTTAGAGTATTCTTTTAGTATCATTTCTTTTGATAATTCTTGATACTTTGTTGGATTGTCATAAAAATTAGCTAGAAGAAGTCCTATATCTTTTATTTTTTTAGCACCTTTGTCTGTTCTAATTAGTATTTCAGTTAGAGCTCCATCTTCATATTTGTTTAATATATCATCGAAATTTTCTGGGATAGATAAATAGTCAGATATTTCTTTTGCATTGTTGTAATAGTTTATATTTTCATTTTTTCCTATATTATAATCTAAACCTGCTTTTTTTTCATTGTCTTCTAAGAATCTATTAATTGATTCATTTCTGTTAGGTATGTCATCAGGGAAAAAATTGTTTGCAATATCTTCTAAGTATTTGTGTCCTCTTTGGTATTTTTTGAAGTTATCACTAGAACTTATATCACTTAGACTCTGATATCTCTTCTTTAAATCATCAATTGAATTTATAGCCATAATGAGTTTAGAGATACAATATTTATAAATATTACTACGGCGTAGTTACAGTTGTTGATTCCAAATGGTTTTAAATATTAGAATATTTCAATTAAAATGTTATTAGGACTTGTTGGGAAACCTTCCTGTGGTAAAAGTACTTTTTACAAATCTGCTACTTTAGCTGATGTCTTGATTGCGCCTTATCCATTTGCGACGATAAAGCCAAATCATGGTATTGGTCATGTTAGAGTTGAAGCTCTATGCGCTGAGTTGGGTGTTAGATGTAATCCTAGGACTGGTTTTTGCACAGGAAAGACAAGATTTGTTCCAGTTGAATTAATGGATGTTGCTGGTTTAGTTGAAGGAGCAAGCGAAGGAAGGGGATTAGGTAATCAGTTCTTAGATGATTTAAGACAAGCGGATGCCTTTATACACATTGTAGATATTTCTGGAACAACAGACTCTGAAGGCAGAGAAGGAATAGGAAACCCTGTTGAAGATGTTAAAATGCTTGAGAGTGAATTAAATAAATGGTATGTAGGTATTTTCAAAAAAGTATGGGAAAAATTGGTTAAAAACTTACAGATGACAAAACAAGATATTGCAAAAGCTATTGCTAAACAATTTTCCGGGTTAAAAGTTAATGAAGATGATGTAAAAGAAGTTTTAAGGAAATTAAAATTCAGTGAGGATAAATTGATTAATTGGACAGAAAATGATTTATTTGATTTTGCTAAAGAACTTAGGCATTTAACAAAACCGATGATTATTGCAGCGAATAAATGTGATAAAGAAAATTCAAAAGAAAATCTTGAGAGATTAAAGCAAGAATTTCCAGAATTAATTATAATACCTTGCTCAGCAGATAGTGAATTATCTCTTAGACAAGCATCTAAAGCAGAACTTATTGAATATGTTCCAGGAGAGGATAATTTTAAGATTTTTGAAGATAAAGTTAATGGAAAGCAAAAACAAGCTCTTGAGTTAATTCAAAAAAATGTTTTAAATGTGTTTGGTTCAACAGGTGTTCAAGATATTTTAGATAAAAGTGTTTTTGATTTATTAGGTTATATTGCTGTTTATCCTGCAGGAGCAAAACTAAGTGATTCTAAAGGGAATGTTTTACCAGATTGTTTTTTGTTGCCTAAAAACTCTAGCGCTCTTGATTTCGCATATTATTTGCATTCAGACATAGGAGACAATTTTATTAAAGCAATTGATGTTAGAACTAAGATGCCTATTGGCAAAGACCACATTTTAAAACACAGAGATGGAATAGAAATAATGACTAGGTAGTTTACTGTCTACTGTTTACTGTTGACGGTTTACTGTTGACCGAAAAACTCTATTGCTTCGGCAAGTTCTTTATGATTTTTAGAATATTTTTTTATACTTATATTTTTATTATATGCTTCACATGCTAAAACTAGTGCTCTTGCTCCTGCACGAGTTCCGGATGGGTGAGCATGGCAACCAGCTCCCATAGTGGTAATAAAATCTACATGTCCAATTACATCTATAAAGGGTTTTAACAGGGTGGGATTAAGTCCTCCGGATATAATAGGTGCGCTTTCTTTGATGTTTCCCCAATCTTGTTCAAAAAAATCTCCTTTTGTTTTTTTACCTAAAATATTATTTGCTGCAACGACATCTTCTTTTGGGCTTCCTGACATTTTTCCTACACCTGCAGTCCCAGTATGCATACCAGATGCACCAGCTAATCTTGCAAATTTAGACAACACTAAGTTAGACATCCCTATTGGATTCTCTTTTCTCGTGAAAGCACCATGGGAAGCTCTATGAAAGTGAATAAAGACATTTGGATATTTCCGCCTTAAAGTCTGAACTGCCATCCATCCAGCAGTTAATCCATCTATTAAAAAAGCGTAACTTCCTTTTTCAAAACCTGCATTAATTACTAATTCACAACGCTTAATCATAGTGTCATAATCAGAAGCTGAAACATTAAATGAATGAATCTTTTTTTCTCCTGTTTCTCTGACTGCTTTATCCATAGCTATTTTAACATATTTAACAGTGTCTTCAAAGGGACAGAAATCTTGATCTGCTTGTGGTTCATCGTTTTTTATAAAATCTCCACCACCTACCCAGAAATTATAACATACATCTGCATACTCTTTACTTTTAAGCCCCATTTTCGGTTTTATTATAGTACCTAAAATAGGCCTATTATTTTTTTTATTTATATTCAAATATTTTTTTACAGAATTTAATGTATAACTTGGTCCATCGTATTTTTTTAACATATTTTTTGGAAACCAAACATCAAGAAGTTTCAATGACTTTATTTGTTTCATGCCAAGAACATTCCCTATAACATATGTTAAAATATTTTGAACATTTCCACCTCTATCAAACAATCTACATGGGTAAGCTATCCAAACAAGATTTTTTTTATAATCTATATTGTAAACAAGAGCATTCAATTTCCTAGAAAATTCTGTCTCTGTTAATACACTAAAATTGGTTCCTGTAGATGACTCAGATGCTACTTCTGCTGCTGCTTGTAACATATTAAATTCCAAAGTCGGGACTAGATAGTAAACGCTAAGCATATATTCTCCATTTTCAGGCTTCTTTAAGTTTAGATTTACATACGCTTTTTGATGTTCATTTAATGTGTTAAAATATCTATGATTCATTTTATAATCCAGCTAACTCTCTTAATTTATTATTTATTTCTTCTAACTCATAGTCTATTTGAGACTTAATGTCTTTTTCTATTTCGATGGGGATTGTTTTTTTCGCCACAGATTTTTTCTTCCCAGAAGAAGGAAGTGTTACTGAGGGTAAATTTGATTTTACTTTTCTTAATGATGTATTTATCTTATTCATTATTTTAGTAATCTCTGTTCTTATAACGTCTTCACTTTGACAATATTCTGAATACCTCATAGCATAATTTCTAGAAATCAGTACATTTGATTTTGCTGATAAAATATTTTTTTTAGATTCTATGTATAAACCGTTATCCATAGTATAATAAATTGGATTTGGCAAAACAGAGTTATCTCTTATCTGTTTCTTTTTTACTGCCATTTAAACCTCTCCAAAAATATCAGAATCTATTTTTGTTAATCGTTGATTAATTTTTTTCATTTCGTTATCCCACTCATTAATTTCTTGGATTTGTTTCGTCTTAACATCTTTTAGTAACTCAACTTGTTTGGATAAATTTTTCATTTGTTCTTGAATTTCAACTATAGCAGTTTGCAGTGCATTAAATTTCTCTACTTTAACAAAAATAGATTGTCTTTGAGCTACTGGGTTTCTTATCGGTTCAAATTTCATTTCTTCTTGTTGCCTAGGCATTTCATAATTTTCTTCTATACCATCATCGTATCTATCTTCAGAACTATCTACAACAGCAGATTTAACTAAATCTTGATTAAAATCATTTCTTAAAGAGTTAGAATTACTAGTAAATGATGGTAGATCATGACTCTCAAATGGATATTTCATTGGTGGAAAAGGTGGGATTGTCGGTACCCTCGGTAATGGAGGAGTTTTCGCCTTTTTTTTGAGAAGTGCCATATTTTTATAATATCCTAATTTTATTTTTATACTTTTGTTTTAATTATCTAATGACATAGAATATATTAGTAATGTTTAAAAAGAATTATATTTTTCTTTAATAATGCAGGAGAAACTTCTATATAATTTAATTGAAGATTTGGCAGGGGAAGGAAATGGACGAATAATAGAGACCTTGCTAAATAAAAAAAATGTGAATGAATTCCTTATCGCAAAAAAGATGGAATTAACTGTAAATCAAGTGAGGAATATTTTATATAAATTATCTAATTTTGGGTTAGTTTCTTTCACCAGAAAAAAAGACCAGAAAAAAGGTTGGTACATTTATTATTGGACATTAGATAATAAAAAATCTCTAAAATTAATAGAAACTCATTTAAAAAATAAAGTAAAAAAATTAAGCGAACAATTACACAATAGAGAAACTCAAAGATATTACATATGCCCTTACTGTAAAATAGAAGTAACAGAGGATATAGCCCTTGAAAATGGTTTTAGTTGTGAAGAATGCGCTGAAGTATATCTTCTTTCAGATAATGCTCCACATGTGCGAGAAATCAAGTCAAAAATTACGCGTACGCAAAATGAAATAGTAGAGATAGAACAAGAGTTGAATTTATTAAGAGAAAAAGAAAACAGGAGAAGATTAAGAGAGGCTAGGAAATTAGAGAAGTTAAAAGAAGAAGAGAAAGAAAAGAAAAAAATTGAAAGTAGAAAAAAAGCTGCTGAGAAGAAAAAAGAAGCTGAGAAAACTAAAGAAGCACAAAAGAATATTCCTGCTGCAAAAAAAACTACCACTGTGAAAAAAGCTCCTGCGAAAACAAAGATAGATACAAAAAAGACTGATACAAAAGTAAAAGCTACTAAAACAAAAAAAACTACCACTGTGAAAAAAGCTCCTGTAAAAACAAAGACAGATGCAAAAAAGAAAATTGAAAATAAAAGTGTATCTAAGCCAGTAAAAAAAACTGATACTGTCTCAAAGAAAAGCGCTTCTCTGAAAAAGGCTAAAGTCAAAAAGAAAATATAAATTTTTTATTAAATGAAGTTCAAAAAAAATATTTTAGAGAGTATGACTAATAAGTTAATTCTAACAAACATAATTGTATTTATAATCGTCTGGATTCTAAGAATAATATTTAAGGAAAACATAATACCATACGTTGCCTTGCAACCAATTTCTGTAATGTCTGGCAAATCTATCTGGACTATTTTTACTAGTATGTTTGTTCATTTTGATTTATGGCACTTAATTGTAAATATGATTTCTCTTTTTTATGTCGGTAACTTTGTAGAAAAATTGATAGGTAAAAGAAGAGTCTTATCTTTGTATATTTTTTCTGGATTGTTTGCTTCAATATTTTGGAGTAGTCTATCTGTATTATTTGGAGATGGATTTTTTCTGAGGATATTTGGAGATCCAATGGTATTCGGGATTGGTGCTTCTGGTGCTGTGTTTGGATTTATTGGTATGTTAGCTATACTAGTTCCAAAAACAAAAATATATATGGTAGCTGGACCTATCATAGCAATAATAATAGAATATGTTTTAATGTCTGTACTTCCAGAAAATTCTATTTTCTTAACTATTCTTAATTTTATCATTATGGTTTATTTTTTTATTGCTATATTTTCAATGCTTGATTTAAGAGGTAGATATACTCAAATAGCTCTGCCTATTAAGTTGAATATGGGATTACTTCCTGTTGTTGCAATTCTTCCTCTAGTAATAATAGGCATATTCCTTGATTTACCTATAGGCAATATGGCACACCTTGGTGGACTAATTTTAGGATTGGGTTACGCATTAATATTAAAGAGAAAATTCCCCAAAAAAACTAAATTAATTGCCAGACAATTCCAGAACTAATGACAAGTCTTAAAGAAAAATACGAAAATATTTTAGAATTAATAAATGAAGCTAAGTGGTTTATTGTATTTATGTTTGCAATATTTTGTCTTTTTTTTATCTTAGGATTCTCATTTCAGTTTTTTAGAGCCCCTATTATAATTATTATTAAGAATTTAGCCTTATCTTTTGAAGGATTAAATACATTTCAAATTATTTCCAAAATATTTCTTAATAACTTTACATCGTCTTTATTAGGAATGTTGTTAGGGATTGGTTTTGGTTTTTTAAGTATTTTTAGCTCTTTATTTAACGGTTATATATCAGGTTTAGTGGCAAGAGAAGCGGTAAATAGTGAAGGTTTGTATATCCTTTGGAAGCTAATTCCTCACGGAATATTTGAATTGACTGCTATATTTATATCTCTAGGAATAGGACTTTTTTTGGCATACAAATTTTTAGAAGAAACATACAAAATTAAAGATAAAAAAATATTAATTTTGATACTATTTTCTGCATTCGCTATAGCTTTTCCTATTTTGTTTTCTATTTCAATAGGAATATACAAGTTGCAATTTTTATATACCTTATTAATTTTAGCTGTTATAACTTTTGTTATTATTAAATCTACAAAAAATCCAAAAATCCAAAAATATATTAGAGATTCTATCGTATTATTTGCGCTTGTAATTCTTCCGTTGCTATTAATTGGAGCAATCATAGAGGGATTGCTGATGTGTTTTTTTCCTTAAATTCTTTTCAAAAAATTTTTAATATCCTCTATTGATTTACACTCGTAAATCCACTTTGCTCTAAGAGTTGTTTTAATATTTCTAAACATCCAATATACATGCTGATTAATCTCTGTTTGAGAATTTCTTTTCTCATGTTTTTTATATAAATCTATAAATCTATAAATTTGTTTTACAACTTTCTTGTTAGTTACCTTAAATTTTTCATCAAAAACCCAAGGAGAATGTTGAGCTTCTCTACCTATCATAACAAAATCGCAACCAGTCTTATTTAATAACTCTACCCCTTCACTATAAGACTTCACATCTCCATTTGCAATAATAGGTATTTTAACTTTCTCTTTTATTTGTTTCATTATAGTCCAATTATTTTTTTTTGCATATTTTTGTTCTACCGTTCTCCCATGAACAGCAATAGCAGAAACACCACATTTCTCTAATAGCTCACTAACTTTCACAGCATTTATATTTTGAGAATCTAGGCCTATTCTAATTTTACAAGTAACAGGTTTGTCTACAGACTTAATCAAGCTTTTTATTATAGATTCTAATTTTTCTAAATTTCCAAGTAATGCACTACCAGCACCTTCCATAACATAACTATCAATAATACATCCAATGTTGAAATCAATTATATCAGCGAATGGTTCTATTAATTTAGCCGCTTTTATTATTTTTTTCTCATCCGAGCCAATAAGTTGAACACTAGTTGGTCTTTCTTTTTCTTCTATATTAAGGAGTTCTTTAACTTCTTTAGAAGTTTTCTCACAGATTAAATTAGCATCATACATCTGTGTATATACTAATCCTGCATTGTTTTCTTTACATAAAATCCTAAAAGAAGTACAATTTACCGCAGCCATTGGGGCAAGTATAAATTTATTACTTATATCAATATTTCCTATTCGCATGTATCTTTAAGTGAATATTTATTTATAAAATATGTGAAAGATATATTTTGCTATCTCATGCTTCCTAGTGTTCGCTGAACGCTTTCTGCTGTTTGAATAGCCTCTTCTATTTTTGCTTGTCCTTTTTGAGCAAATTTTTTAGCTTTTTTTTCTTTAGAGCCTTTAGCTAAAAAAATAAGTAATTTTGGGAAAAATATTCCAATAATTATTAATGTAATTAAAACTATTATTGTGGCAATAACAGCATATTTAACAAATTTACTAACAAAATCTATCAAGTAGATTCCGAATTTTGCAAAAAAATACGGTACATTAGAAAATAATAATATAAAAAATACACCTGTACCAATAAGATAATTGTATATAACATGCTCTCCTTCCCAATAACTACCAGCATTAAGTATTAGGTAAACAACGCCCCATAATATAAATAAGAAGTCAAAGAAAAATAACATACTTATTTGAGGGGTCATTCTGAAAATAAATCTTAACCACGAAACATTTTCATTTAGCCAATCATTAACTAGGTCTATTCTTTCTTGCACTTTTGATTTCCCAAAATCAATCATACTGCTATTAATTTGACCTGTCTCAGGGTCGTAGATCTGGCTTACATTTTCTGCAAAATCTATTATCTTTTCTAATTCTTTATCCTCATAGTAGTCTATTGCCAACGAAAAGCACATTAACAAAATCAGTGTAATCAAAATCAATACCTTGTTTTTTATATTTTCTCTAGTCATTTTTATATTTTTTTAAAATTTAATTACATTCCTATTTCTATCATCTCTTGAAGTTGTTTATTTCTAATGGCAGTAATTTCTTTATTTGTTTTAATCGTCTGCTTAAGTGATGTGAGAAAGTCTTTGAATTTAATTTTTTTAATTCGTTTAAATATCTTAGGCAAGATTATTTTTAAAATAATTAATATAGATACTATTATACCCACTAATGTTACAAATTTTTTTCTACTGAACTGTTGTAATGTTGTTTCAAAACCGCCCATAATGTAATTATACATAAATAACACCCCGCCACCTCTTATACCAATTAAAGCTATTGAAAGTCCTATAATTATTTGTATAATTTTTTTTTCTGTAAATGGAATAAACGTTACCATTAAGATA
>CAZZNU010000021.1:0-8568 GCA_964655925.1 Candidatus Woesearchaeota archaeon
ATTTTGTTATAATTATTTTTTTAGGAAATTTTATTATATATCCCATGAACGAATTAAAAAGCATTATTCCTTTTTTTCTTCTGGACTATTTAAAAGTGTTTCAAATTTATTAGAACCTTCTACTAAAACTTTTGTATTAATTTGGACTGTATCTAAAGATATTTCTTTTCCTCGCACTGTTTTTCTTAGCCTCAATCCCTTAGGAGTCTTATTAGTTCTTGCCTTTCTTCCTTCTTTTTTAGGTCTTTTGTGCATCCCTGTTTCATAGCTTAATAATTTTTTATGTAATCCTGGACCAGATAGTGAAGACAATCCACAAAACCCTGCTTTATCACTTGTTCCAGTAATTAATATCTTATATCCTACCAAATTTGAAGATAATACTGAACCATCTATCTCATCGCCGATATTATAACCTACCAACTCTTCATTCTCTACATCAAACTTGTATGTTTTTCCATTGAAGGATACATTTATTTTGAATACCATAACACATATTATTTTTACACCTTTAAAAGGCTTTTTGTAATAAAAAAAATAAAAAGAAAAAAATTAAATTGAAATTATCTCTAGATCTGTTTCTGGAAGTTTTGAAAATGTTTTCGCAGCGATTGCTTTCGCACCTAACTTTTCTGCATTTTTTACCAGTAAAGGCGTAGCGCTTGAAGTTATCAGAACGAAAACATCCTTAGGATGAAGTGATCCAAGCCTTGAGAAAGATATATCGTGTATCAGTTTCAATTCGTCATTAAGAACTAGTACATTTCTTATTTTTAACTGATCTGAAAAAGTACGTATTTTCTTTCTATCACTATCCGTAATTTCTCGTTTGGGTTCAACAGTTATAGATTCAGATTCTTTGTATCTTTCCTTACCTACCCTCTTTAAGAAAGTAGCCAAATCTTCTTTCTTCCTTAATGCTTGGTGTATTTCCTTTCCTGTTAATTCCTCTACTTCTTTCCCATCTGGAGCTTGAGCGACATATGAAACTTTTGCGTTTTCTATAACATTTTTTATAATCAAGTTCCCACCCCTGTCCCCGTCCACGAAAAGAGTTATTTTCTTAACTTCGCCCAACTCGGCTATAGTTTTAGGAAATCTTGTACCTAACATTCCAATAACATTGTTGAATCCATACTTTAACAAATTCACTACGTCAGCTCTTCCTTCTACTACTATTATGTCTTCAGCACTTTCTATTTCTGGACCCGCAGCCAGATCTTCAGTACCATAAGAAATAACTTTCGCTGTCCTTGTAGATTCTCTTAATTCGTTCTCTATTTCTTTTGAATCCATAGCTTCATTCTTTATCTTAGATAGTAATTGCTTTGCTCTTTCCATAATGTAGTCTCTTTTACTTCCACGAACATCTTCTATTTCTCTTACTGTAATTTTTGCATCTGTTGGACCTATTTTATCTATAGTTTCAAGTGCAGCTGCAATTATAGTAGTCTCTGTTCTATCTAAAGCTGTAGGAATTATTATTTCGCCTGTCGTTTTTCCATTAACAGTAGCTAATTCTACTTCAACTCTTCCAATTTTGCCGTCTTTTTGCAGCTCCCTAAGCTCCATATCTGAACCTAAAAGCCCTTCTGTTTGACCAAAAATAGCTCCAATAACATCTGGTTTTTGAAATGGACCTTCTGCATTAAAGTCAGCAATAATTGAATATTTTATTGATGATGGACTAATCTTTGCCATTTTATCTCCTTTATTTAGTTACATAGAAATATTTCACTTTTTACTAACCTAAATTTTAAAATGAATATGATTATTTCTAATTAATAATTTATGTGAATTATTTTCTACAAAATTTAAAACAATATTCTGTTTATAAGCCTTATGGGTCACGGCAATCTAAAATTTCTTTAATTAGCATTTTAAAATTTTACAACTAGAAAGAAATTTAAACAAGAATAAGCTATCTACTTTATGGGTGATATTTATGGGAAACATGGCTTTTACTATGGTAGCAGCCCTTCTTCGCATTCTTATAGTGATAATATGAGATATAAAAGGATAAATAAGCCTGGATTAGGGTTCCCTGGGTCTCCTGCTACAGCAAATCAGTTAGGTGAAACTATTAATGCCATTAAGCAGGGGGTCACCGCTTTTGAAGTGCAAACCTTAGATGCTGATAAATCTGAAACTATACCAAAACAACACTTCAAAGAAATGCGTCAACTAATGAAGATTTCAGGTGTTAAACCAAGCTTACACGCACCAATAATAGACCCTAGTGGATTTACAAAAGAATCAAGATGGACTAAAAATGAAATGTTGGATAATCAAAGAAGAATGTTTGACAGTATAGAAAGAGCTTATGAACTTAATCCAAAAGGAAATACTCCAGTAGTTTTTCATTCAACTGGGTCTGTTCCTGGCGCAGAATGGAGAAAAGATAAGGATGGAAATGTAGCATTGTCAAAAGCTGCTTTTATAAATAAAGATACAGGGGATATCCTTCAAGCCACAAGCAGAAAACATTACAGTCCTGATGATCCAGATTCGCTAAAAAAAGGTGGAACTATTTTTACGATTGAGAATCAATTAAAATCTGCAAATTTGGGTGAGTGGGATAGTAAAATATCTGAGTTAGCTACACTTTCTAAGCACGCTGATGAAGTCCTAGGGGATAATACTCCTGCAATTTTAATGCATCTAGATGAACAGAGAAGAAACGGAATTGATGTTGATCTTAACAGCGATTTATTAGCAAGGCAAGCTATTGACAGAAGTAGTAAAGCACATGTTTTCATAAATAATATATCAGATAGATTTAGAAATACATTCGATAAGGCATATGAATTTGGTAATGATAAACAAAGAGAAGAGTTAGAAAAATTGGCTAGTAGTTATAAAAGAAAAATAGAAAATTTAAATTACCAATCCTTAGCATATCCTTTTGAACAAAACAAAATATTAAGTGATTCTATTGCGGAACTAGATAATATAGTGAGAACACAACCACCACAGGTTTACGAAAACGTAGAAAAATTTGCAATAAATAAAGCAGCAGAAACCTTTGGTAATTTAGCCGTTCGTTCATGGGAAAAATACAAAGATAATGCACCAATAATTGCTATTGAAAACCTCTATCAAGGTATGGCATTCTCCAGAGGAGAGCAAATGGAAGAATTAGTTAAAAAAGCTAGAGATAATTTTAAAGAAGAAATGGTTAAAAGCAAAAAAATGACTGCAAGAGAAGCTCAAAAATATGCCGAGAAACATATAGGTATAACATTAGATGTAGGTCATTTAAACATGTTTAAAAAAACTGGGTTAGATGATGGGAATTTAATAGAAGAAGTAAAGAAGATGGGACCTTATATTAAACATTTACACCTAACTGATAATTTCGGCTATGCTGATACACATCTCCCTCCTGGGATGGGCAATGTACCGTTTAAAGAAATATTCGAACAATTAGAGAAGGAGGGAAGGCTTGATGAAATTAATAAAATAGTAGAAGCAGGAGCTTTCGTTCAAGAATTTAAAAAATCTCCTCATCCTGCAATGCTAGCATCTCTGGGCTCTCCCATATATGGAGCAAGGGCACAAACTTACTGGAAAGATCTACAGAACACATACGGAAACTACTTTGGAGGATATGGTACGATAAACCCCTCTGTTCATCATTCAATATACGGGAGTGGATTTAGCACTTTACCAATAGAACTTGGAGGGAAAATTCCTGAAGGTAGTTCTAGATTTTCCGGAAATAAATTAGCATAAGTAGACAGCATAAAATTTATAAAATAACTTTAATTTCTTTTCTTATCCTCCCATAGTTCAAAGGTAGAACACGTGGCTGTAGAAGTGCGCTTGACATGGTACTGTTTTGTACATAAGGATGATAGCGTTTTAGTCCAATTCGGGGTTTATTGCAGAACCCGCGATGTCCCAGTTCGATTCTGGGTGGGGGGATAATATTTCTTTTAATTCAAGCTTAGAGATAGTTCTGAAATATATTTAAGTTTACATATATCTTTAAATAAAATATCTCATTTTTTAGGATATGACTAAACATTGCTTAATTAAGATAATAAAAAGTAACTTAAATTTATGTAATTCTACGGATCATGAAAAAAGAGTTTATGGTAAACTGTACCACTATTGTAAAGACAATTTAGAATTATCAGAAACTGCTTTTTATAGCAAACTAAGGATAACTACACTAAACCCTTACAAAAAAGATAGAATACACCCTTCAAATCCTGAATATACAAAAAGAGGTAAAAATCTATATAACATTTTAAACGATGGCCTGATGGATATTTTTTCTTTAAATGTATCATACAATATTAATAATGGGAAACTAGCAGAAATAAGAAACCGTGAATTTAATTTAATAAAAGATTTTTATTCTAAAAATGGGTGAGGCTATACATAAATATTTCTTAGAAAATGATATCATCTTGATGTCTGGAGAAGATGCAATTAAAATTTTGTCTTCTGGAAATGGAAACCACATAGCTTTTGATTATGATTCTATAGTAAAAACCGCGAGCTCCACAAAGTATTCTTCAGATAAATTTGCGGCTCAAGATTTTTTGAAAAATTTAAACAATTATACAAAAAACAATTCTCTGATTTCAAAAATAGAGAAAGATAAAATAACATTAGCAAACGATTCTATAATTGAGTTCTACAAGAATGAAGACAATACTGGTGACTACATTCATTTAACTAAAGATTCAATAACAGAATTAGAACTTAAAAGGAAGGGACAAAGAATAGAAAATCCTAGATTTTTAACTTATGGCTCTGAAATTTTTGAAAAAGGGTTGTTGGAAGGAGACTATGTAATCAAAGATCCTAAAAGCGATATTAGTGACTTAGAAGATATTGCTAACTTTAACGAAAAGACTTTATTCAATAATCAAATAATAAAAATTGGTAATTCAGAATATCTTCAATTGTATCAAGATTTAAAATCAAATAAAGATGGTAGTAGATTCTTCCCTGTAAGCGAGAGGTTTAAATTGAGGAAATTGGATAATATAAATTACATCTGGAACAAACACATTAAGTACTCTGGGCATTTTAACGCTAGAGGTATTGAACAAATGCTAACAATTATGAATGTGTCTAATCCTAATATAGAGGTTAGTTTTATAGAAGGTGGGTCTGGATCTGGGAAAACACTTTGTGCCCTTATTGGAGCATTTAATTTAGTATTAGGGCAAGAGGAACAAAGAAACACGAAAGGAGGAGTAAAAGACAGAATTGTTTTATTCAAGCCAAATGATGTGCTTGGAGGAAGAAATAGAGAAATAGGACACATACCTGGAGACAAGGATGAAAAAATGTGGCCTATCATGAGAAGTTATGAAGATGCTTTTAAATGCGTAGGCTCCGTAAAATTTACAGATCTATTAAAAACATTAAAACCTGAAAATGCTAAATTTGGAACTAAATATTTTCTTCCACTTAAGCATCCAACTGTAGAAATAGACAACCTAATATGGGGTAGAGGAAGGACTTTTGAAAACTGCGTTGTTATTATAGATGAAGCACAAAATTACACGCCTTATGAAATTAAACAATTGATAGAGAGAGGTGGGCAAGGCTCTAAATATATTATATTAGGAGATGTACAACAAATAGACAACCCCAAACTTTCAGAAGATTTCAATGGTTTAACTTTTGCAGCGAGTGTATTTGCAAAAGAGCCCCATCCTAGAATGTCTATTAATTTATTAAAGAAAAACTTAAGGAGCCATTCAGCACAAATCATGAGAGAGTATAGAGCCCCTAGAGATATTTAGTATAGAATTGTTTTTATTTCTTTATACTATCATTTTGTTCTGACAAGAAAAATATTTCTTTAGAAGATTCCCGTAATACCGTGTCTCCTTCTTCAACTTTGTATCTTACTACAGCTCTTGGTAAAGAGAAACGCCCTACATAACCAACCCTAGAGTATACAATATAGCTGTATATACGCTCTTCGCCGGCTTTTAAATCGCCTATTTTCCATTTGATTTTTCTTGTTCCAACATCTATTTTATCTGGTGCTATAGATGGAGAATTTTTATACAATTTTACGGTAGTAGGTATCTTATCTATTAATGATACATCATACATATCTATTTTTGCTCTTACGGTTACATTAACTCTAAGTGCGAACTCGCCGTTTTTCGTCTTGATAGGATTTGCTTTCTTTTTTACCTCTACTTTTATTCTCAAATATTGTACTATGAAATAAACAATTCCAGATGTAAATATTATTAATAAAATAGGATAATAATAATTAGTTCTAGATATTATTGTGTAAGATTCATTAGGCGAAAGCTTGTGATCCCACGAATAATATATTCTTCCTCCTTCTCTATATGTTGTGATAGGCTCAGTATTAAAACTTGTAAACATCCTTGTAAGCATGTTTTTTGTGATTTTTATATTTATTAATTCGATTGTATTTCCTTCATTTATTTTAGTAACATTTAATCTTCTATTTAGAACTCCTCTCTTAATTTCACTAGTCTTTATGTCACTTTTTGCGCCTAAATATAATTTCCCTTGTATTTGTACGGTCCTGTTTTTAACTTCAAATGCCCCGTCTAAAACATAAGTCCCAGCTTTAGTAATTTTTAATAATTCTCCGTTCACATCTACATTTATTATCTTCGTTTCTTTTGCATCTAAGTTGAAGGTTTGATTTATAGTAAATAAAATTGATGAGAATGTTACAGTTAAATTTTTGAAATTATAGTCTTCTAAGTTCTTAACATAAACTTTGACAACTCCACTATCAAAGTCAATATTGTTTGTTTCTATTTCTATCATGTCTTTGAAATTTAGAAAATTTATCACCATTTTCTTGTCTATTTTTTCTTCCGAATTTAACCTGCCTATAGAATATGAAAATACATTTCTACCGTTCTCTAAAACATTATAGGGTGCGACTGTAAAGTCCTTTTTCGTGTCATTATCTAAATAAAATGCGCCTGCTGGTTCAATATTAAAATTAGCATATGTGTACAAATGATAATTTCCTGGAGTTACATTTCTAAATTCAACAGTAAATGGAATTGGTATTTCCAATTCTCTTACATAAATATCACTTTCAAACATCGTATCCACATCTAGCGCTGAAGAAATTGTTACTAATAGTAATATCAGTGTTATGAGTACAGGTAATTTCATACCTTAAAAATGATTAAAAATTTTATAAAGATTGTTATAATGAAAAGATTATATAACATTAAATGATTAAATACAGAATATACGAAAGAAATAAAAATAAACTTAGATTTGTACAATAATGGATTTATCTTCGTTTGCATTAGGGGATTTAGTAGAATTAAAAACAAGAGGGAAAACCTGGACTGGATTTTTACTAGAATCTTATGACTATGAAATTATTTTATTAAAATTGGAGAGCGGTTACAATATTGGAGTGCGAAAAGAAAGTATTACATCTGCCAACCTGATAAAAAAGAATGAAAAACCTTCTAAAATTAAAATTAATTTTGAAAAAGACAAAGAGCTAAAAAATATTGTTATGATTATTACAGGTGGAACTATTTCTTCTAGGCTAGATTCCAAAACTGGGGGTGTTATATCCACTGACGCTGAAGAGATATTAACTATAGCTCCTGAGATAAAAAACATATGCAATATTGTAAGAATAGAAAAGCCATTTATGAAGTGGTCTGAAGACATGACTTCAGTAGAATGGAAAAAAATTGCTGAGATATGTGAAAAACACTTAAATGATAAAAATATAGATGGATTAATAATAACTCATGGTAGTGATTTTTTGCATTACACAGCTTCCGCGTTGTCTTTTTTTATAAAGAACTTGAACAAGCCAATAGCAATAACTTGTTCGCAACGTTCTATAGATAGAGGTAGTACAGATGCTCACTTAAATTTAATTTGCGCGGTGAAATATGCTATAAGTGATATTGCTGAAATAGGATTAATTGCTCACGAGAATTTGAACGATGATTCTTGCCTCGTTTTCCCGGCTACAAAAGTAAGGAAAATGCACACTTCTAGAAGAGACGCATTTAAAGTAGTTAATGATATTCCCATTGCTAGAATTTCAAAATCTTCTTTTGAAATATTAAGAGAATTTAGATTAAGAGACAATAATAAAAATGTAAAAATAGATACAAAATTTAATGATAGTGTTGCAGTTATTAAGATTACGCCTGCGCTTAACCCGGATATCTTAGATTTTTATCATAAAAAAAAGTACAAAGGTATTATCTTGGAATTATCAGGAATAGGGCAACTTCCTGGTAAAAGTGGAAAGTATAATTGGTTACCTAAGTTGAAAAAAATGTCTAAATCTGGAGTATGTATTTTTGCGGTATCCCAAACTATAAATGGAAGACTTAATCCAAACATATATTCTAAAGGAAGAGAAATTGCAAAGACGGGGGTCGTCTTTTTAGATGATATGTTGTCTGAAAGCGCTTATGTTAAATTAGGATGGATTTTGGGACATAAATCTTTTTATTACAATAGCAAAAAAATAAAAGAAAAAATGTTGGAAAATATATCAGGAGAATTCAATAATAGAATTAGATTTTAAATAAAATCTATAGAATT
>CAZZNU010000022.1:0-7471 GCA_964655925.1 Candidatus Woesearchaeota archaeon
ACATTCTTTAGTTTATTATTATATATTTATATCAAAAATTCTATTCCGTCATTTGCTGTAATATTCGCTGCATTTTCTAATATCTTGATGACTTTAGTGGTCGTCGATTTGTTTGGGTTGAAATTATCTAGTGCTGGAATTGTGTCATTTTTAATGCTTATAGGTTATTCTGTCGATACTGACATAATGCTTACAACCAGACTACTAAATAGAAAAGATAATATTAATTCTACCATGTGGGGTGCTTTTAAGACGGGATTTTCAATGACTTTTACTTCTTTAATTGCTGTTGCAGCTGGATTGTTTGTGGTTTATTCTTACGCTAGTGTGCTAAATCAAATTTTTACAATATTACTAATAGGTTTATCTTTTGACCTGATTAATACCTGGATAACAAATGCTGTAATATTAAAGTGGTTTTTAGAGAAGAAGCAAGTTGGAGGAAACAAAAAATGAAAATAACATCAAAAATTTGGTTTTTCATAATAGTTGTTTTGCTCTCTTGTATATCATTATTTGTTTCTACAGATCCGATAGGTATAACATTCTTTCAAAAAGGTGTAAGCATTTCTTCGGTTAATGTTAATTCCACATATTATGATATAGGGCTCAGACAAAATATGATTATTAATAAAATAAATGGTAATGTTGTTGAGAATGTGGAGGATTTCCAAAAATTAATTGCCCCTTACTATTTGCTAAATGATTCGGAAACCATTAGAACCGAAATAGGAATTAAGGGGAATAATGCGACGATTATTGGCTTGTTTGGAAATGAATTTGTATCTGATGTTACAGTAAAAAAAATACCTTCTTCGAAAATTAAAACAGGTTTAGATTTACAAGGCGGAGCAAGAGCGTTTGTAAAAATTAAAAGCGATAATATTGTCGCCTCGGATTTAGACGATGTTATTTCTGTGTTAGAGGAAAGATTAAATGCCTATGGTTTGTCGGATATGAAGTTGTACAAAGTTGATGGAATGAATGAATTGTTGATAGGTATTGAAATAGCAGGATCTTCTCCAGAACAATTAGAGTCTCTTATTGAAGAACAAGGACATTTTGAGGCAAAAATAGGAAATGAAACTGTTTTTGTTGGAGGAAATAATGACATAACTCATGTTTTTAGGACTGGAGACAAAGCACAAATAGAAAGGTGTGGAGAGATAGAAGGTGGAGAAAATTATTGTAATTTTAGGTTTTCAATAACATTAAGTCCAGATGCTGCAGAAAGGTTTGCTAATATTACGAGGAACCTAAGTATAGTGGGGGAACATCTGTCTGAAAACATAACTTTCTACATAGATGATGTTAATACTTCTACATTTGGAATATCTAGTAGTCTAAAAGGCAATGCCCAAACAGAAGTTTCTATTACAGGAGGACGTTCAGGGAAAACAAGACAAGATGCATACTATAATTCATTAGAAGAGATGAAAAAGATACAAACTATTTTGATAACTGGTAGTTTGCCATATGATTTAGAAATAGTGAAGATAGACAGAATCTCAGCAAATATAGGAGAAGAATTCATAAGCAAAATAATTTTAGCAGGAATTGTAGCATTCCTATTTGTATCAATTTTTGTATTTATTAAATATAGAGATTTAAAAATATGTTTGGCATTAGTTGTAACAAGTTTTTCAGAAATAATAATAACATTAGGTATTGCGTCTTTAATTAACTGGAATTTAGACTTGCCGGCACTTGCAGGTATAGTAGCTGCGATTGGTACAGGTATAGATAGTGAGATAGTAATTTTAGATGAGACAAATGAGGAAGGGGAATCATTAAAACAGAGAATAAAAAAAGCATTATTTATAATCACAACATCTTTTGCAACCACTCTTGTTGCTCTTATACCTTTAACAGGGATGTTAAGCTTTTTAGGCATAGGTTCAGCTTCAGCAGGATTGCTAAAAGGATTTGCTGTTACAACGATAATAGGGATATCGGTTGGAGTATTTGTGAGTAGACCAGCATTTTCAGATGTTGCTAGGCAATTAAAAAAAGAGTAGTTATACAACAATAAATTTTTAAAGCGCTTTAATTTTTTTGTATCTATGGTAATAAAAAAGGGAGACTTTGTAGAAATAGATTTTACTGGGAAGTTAGAAGACGGAAGTGTGTTTGATACTACAATTAAAAATGTGGCAATAGACAATAAACTTCAGGCAGAGAATATTAAATCATTTTCCCTATCTGTAGGCTTTGATATGTTACCAAAAGGATTAGATGAAGATATTATAGGCAAAGATATAGGAATAGATTATTCTGTTAGGATATCTCCTGAGAAAGCATTTGGTGTTAGGAATAAAGAATTAGTGAAAATGGTGCCTACAAAATTATTTTTAGAACAAAACATAAGGCCAGAGAGAGGAATGCAATTATCTTTAGATGGACAAGTCGTTAAAATTGTGTCTGTGTCTGGAGGAAGAACTTTAGTAGATTTTAATAATCCATTAGCAGGAAGAGATATTATCTACGAGTACAGAATAAATAAAAAGATTGAAAACGAAGAGGAAAGAGTTAATTCCTTACAAGATTTCTTTTTTAACAAAAGATTTAAAATAGAGAAAAAGGATGACAAAATAGTTTTGAAATTGGATGAAGAATTTAAGCAATATTTTGTACTTCTAAAGGAAAAATTCCAAGAAATATTAGGGAAGGAAGTTGATATAGGATAAAAAACATTACAACTATTTTATGCTTTTGATTATAATAATAATTATAAAGTATTTTGAGGTTCTTATACAATGGAAGATATTTTGGATAAAAAAATGAATTATAATAGTTACATGGATATAGATAAAGAATTAGAAGAAATATTAAAAAAACAGTCAGCGAGAATAAAGGTTGTTGGGGTTGGCGGTGGCGGAGGTAATACTGCAACAAGGATGAAGGAAACTGGAATTAAGGGTGGTGAGGTTATTGCTATTAATACCGATGCACAGGATTTGTTATATACTAAAGCAGATGTTAAAATACTAATAGGGAGAGAATTGTCTAAAGGTTTAGGCTCAGGAAGTAATCCAGCTATAGGGAGAGAAGCTGCAAGAGAACAAATCAGTGAAATAAAAAAACGATTGTCGGATTCAGATTTGGTGTTTATTACATGTGGAATGGGTGGTGGGACAGGAACTGGGGCTGCTCCAGTGGTAGCAGAGGTCGCAAAACAACAAGGATCATTGGTTATAGGAGTTGTCACCTTACCATTTAGTTGTGAAGGTATTAAAAGAATGCAAAATGCTCAGGAAGGGTTAGATAGAATGCAAAGCGTAGTTGACACATTGATTGTTATTCCAAATGACAGATTGCTAGATTTGGCTCCTAATTTGCCTTTACCTACAGCATTTAAAGTGGCGGATGAAATATTGATGGGAGCGGTAAAGGGGATTACTGAATTAATAACAAGTAGTGGTTTAGTGAACTTAGATTTTTCAGATGTAAAAACAATCATGGGCGGTGGTGGAGTTTCTTTGATTGGGACAGGCGAATCAGATTCCAATAATAGAGTTGTGGAGGCAGTTGAGAAGGCTTTAAACAATCCATTGTTAGATGTTGATATAAAAGACGCAAAAGGTGCATTAGTTAATGTGGTTGGTGGAAATGATTTATCATTAGAGGAATATAAAATAGCTGTGCAGATGATAGGAGAAAGATTAAATCCAGATGCTAAATTAATTAGCGGTGCTAGAATACAACAAGATATGGAAAATTCAATAAAAATTATGGTAATAATAACGGGTGTTACTTCCACACAGATAACAGGTGAGTCTATTTCAATAGAGAATGCTAGATTAAAAGATATGGAAGGAGAGTTGGGAATAGATTTTTTTGATGAGTAAATTTAAAAAGAAAAATATCTTATTTAATTTATGAAATTTAAGCAAAAAGTATCTTCGACATTTAATAGATATAAGCGTGTTTGGAGATTATTAAAGAAGCCTACAAAGGAAGAATTTTTAACAATTTCAAAGATTTCAGGAGTTGGTATAGGTATTATAGGAATTATAGGATTTGTAATAGCATTAGTGATGAGCTTTATTAATTGGTAGTTTTTTTGTTACTGCATAGGTAATAGAATGGTTTAAAAATATAAATGTATAGTAATATTCGTGTGGGTAAATAGATGGATTGCTCGATTTACTCTCTTTGGTGTACTTGTACATTGAAGTTTTGGTCGATACTAAGATTTATCTTCGGTTCATTGTTCCCCATACGCCTTTTTTTATTTGATACATAAGTATTAAAAAGATAACTTAGTTGTTTTATCTATATGGCAATTATAGAATTTATGACTAAAAATGCGGTTTTATCGATAATAATTATTAGCTTGATTGTTAGCTTGACTACTAGTGTTTTTATGAAGATATTTACAGACCAAGAGAGAATAAAAGAGTTGAAAAAGAGACAAAAAGAATTGAATTTGAAAATAAGAGAATTACAAAAGAAGAATGAGTTTTCTAAAATAGAAGAGTTAAATAAAGAAGTTTTAGATGTTAGTATGCAGCTTATGAAATCTTCATTTAGTGGTAAGCAATTTTTGTTTACTACAATACCTCTATTGTTTTTATTTAGTTGGCTTAGAACGACTTATGTTCCTATTTTAGGGAATAGTTGGTTATGGATATATCTAGCTTCTACGCTAGTATCTAATATAATAATTAGAAAAGTCCTAAAAATGGCTTAATTCTTAAAAAATTTTTTAAATTTGGTTATACCCTTTTCTGATATTATACCTGTTATAAGGTTTAACGGAGTTTTATCAAATGCATTGTAGATTGGAGTTATATTCTTGTCTCTTTCATCCCAAACTTCTCTTCCGGATCTTTTTTCTATTTCGACTTTGTCTGTAACTTTTAAAGATATTGCGCAAGTGTATCTAGGAATTTTATAATCTTTAGCTATTTTGCAGAGCGTTTTTGTTCCTATTTTGTTATATACTCCGTCTTTGGTTATCGCATCAGCTCCGAATAAAAAAATATCACAATTTTTCATTAAACTTTCGGCAGCAAAATCTGGACCGATAATTGTTTTGATGTTAGATTTTGATAGATTTCTTGCAGTCATTCTACCTTGTAACAAAGGTTCAACTTCTGTAGTATATACTGTAAAATTTAATCCTTTCTTCTTAGCATACTTTAGTATATCGATTACAGATGAAGAATGACAATGTGTGTATATTTTCATATTGTTTTTTATCAAACTAAGACCATTGATAGCTATTTTGTCGTGAGAGTCATTTATCCGCTTTAATATTAAATCTGCAGTACTCTTTTTGTCCTTAGACTTCTTTATTTCTTTAAGAGAATTTTGTAGTAATGGTTCTGTTGCTCTTAGAGAAAGTATTTTTTTGTAAGAAGATTCTGAAGAGTTTAGCAAGAAAGCTTCTATGCCGGCTTTTGCTACATTTTCAGCCCCTTGTATTTTTATAGATTTAATATCTTTTAAAATTTGATTGTACTTTTTAATATCACTACTCTTCATAGACTAAATAATTGATATTAGTTTTAATACTTATGTGTGTGTTTAAAGAAAAGATTCTCGAAAACATTATAAATATCATTAAGTTGTTTGTTTTATGTTAGAGATGGTAGCTAAGGTAAAGAGGATGATGAAAGATCCATGGAAAATGTTTTTTGTTGGATTATTTTATGCTACAGTTTCTTTTCTATTTGTAGCTTTGATTTTTGGTTCAGATGATATATTAAAAGAAGGCTCTGGTATATTGTTAGTTACTTTTACTGTGATTTGTTGTATGCCATTTGTTTATTATGTGATTAGACATGAAGAGAAGAAAGAATTTGCTATAACCAAATCAGGTAGGCTTGTAAAAGAGCATTTCAAGGCTATACGAGTTTTTATCTGGATGTTTTTAGGCATTTTAATCGCTTTCTCTTTTTGGTACATTGTGTTACCTAATTCTTCAGGAGAATATTTTAATTTCCAAATAAGAAGTTTTTGTGCAATAAATAATCCTACAAATTATAATGCATGTGTGGTAAATAATGGTTCTACTGTAACAGGCGCTGCTACCAAGGTAGGCTCTTTTCTAGCAATTTTTTCTAATAATATTGGCGTTTTAGTATTTACAATAATATTTTCCCTTGCATTTGGAGCAGGAGCTATCTTTATTTTGGTCTGGAATGCAAGTGTCATTGCAGCGGCTATTGGTGTATTTGCAGAAGGTAATATTTTGAATTTACCTATGGGTTTTTTAAAATATATGATACATGGGATTCCCGAAATAGCGGCTTATTTTATAGGGGCATTAGCAGGGGGGATAATATCGGTTGCTATTATGAGGAAGAAGTTGGAAGGGGAGAGAAAGTGGGTTGTATTAGAAGATGCTCTTATACTATTGATAGTGGCTATAGTAATATTGTTTGTGTCAGCTTTGATTGAAGTGTTTTTTTCACATGTAATTTTTTAATTGTGTTATGAAAATTTTATAAATGATATTGTCTATGTTTTTTTATGGATTATATTTTATTACTGAGTATTGTAATAAGTTTTCTTATAAGTGTAATCGTCGTACCAATGTGGGTAAAAAAAGCAAGAAGTATAGATATGACATGGGAAGATATGAATAAGGTTGGACATCCTAAAAATGTTGCATCTAGTGGGGGGATAGTAGTTCTGTGTTCTTTTATGTTAGGAGTTTTATCATACTTGTTTCTTAAAACTTTTATTACTGGTAGAAGTGTATATGAAGCAGAAATATTTTCGTTATTAACTGTATTATTGTTTTTTGGTATTATTGGTTTAACAGATGATTTATTAGGATGGAAAAAGGGAGGACTAAGTAATAGAGTTAGATTAGCGTTAGCATTAGTTGCATCAATTCCTCTAGTGGTTTTAAACATAGGAACTCACGCTGTAAATCTACCTCTCATAGGAGAATTGAATCTGGGCATATTATATCCACTTTTAGTTATGCCACTAGCTATTGGGTTTGTTTCAACAACATATAATTTTCTAGCAGGGTTTAATGGCTTGGAGGCAGGTATGGGAATTATAATTTTGAGTTTCCTGAGTTTTGTAAGTTATTATACTGGAACCTATTGGTTGTCAGTTGTTGGATTGTGCATGGTTGCATCACTTGTAGGATTTTGGATATTTAATAGAAGCCCAGCAAAAGTGTTTCCTGGAGATATATTAACATATTCTGTTGGAGCCTTAATGGTCATGATGGCTATATTTGGTAATTTTGAGAAGATATTACTAATAATATACATTCCATATTTAATAGAAGTAATTTTAAAATCAAGAGGAAAATTGAAAAAACATTCTTTTGGTAAAGTTAATGCAGATGGAAGCTTGTCTTTGCCATATGAAAAGATATACGGCATGACACATTTCTCTATATGGTTTCTTGGCAAACTCAAGAAAAAGGTCTATGAAAATGATGTTGTGTACTTTATATTTATCATAGAAAGATTAGTTATATTTTTATCAACATTTTTTT
>CAZZNU010000023.1:0-7136 GCA_964655925.1 Candidatus Woesearchaeota archaeon
ATCTAAAATATATTTCTTCATAGAGTTTTATTTAAATAGAGTTTAACTCGTAAATAGTTGTTAAGTTCTATATAGTAATAACTAATTTTAAAAATAAGATAAGCTAGATAACAATAAAATAGTTTAGGGAATTATATATGGCAAATCAGAGTAATGTTTGGGATAAAATAGCAAAGAGCTGGAACGATTTTAGACAAAAGCCATTTGAAGAGGTGGAACTTTTTTTAGAGAGTCAAGAAGGAAATATATTAGATCTTGGGTCTGGGAGTGGCAGGAACTGCATAAATATTGGTAAATATAAGAAGTATTATTGTGTAGATTTTTCAAATGAAATGTTAAAATATGCAGAAGATAATTTGAAAAATAAAAAAATAAAAGGGGAATTTTTTAATGCGAATTCTTGGGATATACCATTTATAGATAACTTTTTTGATTCGGCAGTATGTGTGTCTGTATTACAATGTATAAACTCAAAAGAAGATAGAATATCGACTATAAAGGAAATATATAGAACACTAAAAAATGGGAGGGTGGCCTTTATATCGACTTGGGGAAGAAATCATAAAATGTTAAAGAATAAACCTAAGGAATCAATGATATCTTGGGATTTAGGAATCGAAAAAGTAAATAGATATAATTACATTTATGAAGTAGAAGAATTGAAGCGAGAATTATTAAGTGTTGGCTTTAAAATTCTTAATGTAAATAATGGTGATATGATTGAGTTTATAGTTAAAAAATAGCTTATAAAAGCGTAAGTAATTTAAACTAAATTAGGTTAAAGATTTTATGAAAAAGTTGGTTGGATATATATTTTCTATATTAGGTATTGCCTTAATTCTTTTAAATTTAAATTTTGTTAGTTATGATATAAAAATATTAGGAAACATACCAAAGTACCTTATTACTGTCGTCGGTCTAGTGTTAATTGTTGTGTCAGTAATTCTTCTCAAAGAAAATAAGACTGTGAGTGCAAACAAAAGTGATACTCCAAGGGAATTACCAATTTATGAAGGAGAAAATATAGTCGGATTTAGAAGACAACAAAGTACAAGTAAAAAAATAAAAAAGGGCAAAAGATAATGAGTGATGCTTTATTATATGTAAGTTTTGTAGAGAATATAAAAACGGGATGGTTTCACTTTTTTGCAATATTCTCAATAGTATTTGCACTAAGTTATATAAGTTTAGTTAGATTTTTTACAGTCAAAAAAGTTCCAAGTGGAGTACCGAAGGGATTAGAGCATTTAGCAAAAAAGGAAAGTAAAGTTGAGAACAAACCATTTATTATTCTTATTTCTATGTCAATTGCTTTTTTGGTGGCAGCTACGGCAATTCAAACGAATTTTCTAATCTTACTGGACAGTTCATATGGATATATGGCTAGTTTGGTTATATTACTAGTCGTATGCATAGTTTTGTTAATACCATTCTACAAATTTTTAGATAAAAATATTTCTAACAGAATTTTTACTAATCTAATATCTTTTGGGATAATCTGGATTCCATTTTTCATGATAAAGCATAATGCCTCGAGTTTGGGAAACATACCTCAATCATTATTTCTAGTAATAAATATAATTGGTGGAGAACCTTTCCTAATATTAGGAATAATTTTTTCAATTATAGCTGGATCTTATTTAAAAAAATGAGAAAGCCTTAAAAATATAGTTTATTTAGTAAAAACATGTTAGTTGGAGTAATAATTAGCGTACTAGTAGCGAGCATAGTTGCATTAATTATGATAATCTTTGATATATCCGTAGGTCAATTCCTTACATTGCCACATCTTGGGCAATCTATAGAAATACTTAGCAGGAACCAATACGGAAAGCTTGGGTTATTATTAATTAGTTTCTTAACCAAGAATGATAAGAAGAAATAAAATGAAAATTAAAGATTTATTAGATGAATTGAGCTTAAGAGAATGTTATTCAGATTTTAAATCTAAATATCCCAATAGTTATTTTTCTACAGGATTTTTCATAATGGGAGATAATAAAGATAATGTACAGCTAAATTTTTTTATTCCAGATGAGAATAAAATAGCGAGTTTTGAATATCCTTTTGCATCATACAAAGTACATGCAGATGAAATAAAAAATGAAGTCCAATTCGATAATTTAAACATTAAAGTAGATTTAGATAATTTAAAAGACACAATAGAAAGTAAACTTAATAAAAAAATTGAAAAAATAATTGCATTAATTAGTGATGGCGTTTGGAACATTACATGTATAAATGGGTACGATATTACTAGGATAAAAATGAATGCCAAAAATGGAAATATCATAGAGAATACAAGCGATTTTTTGGGTGACTTTATGAAGAAAATTTAATACATAAGACAAAATCCTAATTAGAAAAGATTTTAAAGATATACTATTTTAATCAATAATGGAAGAAAAAGAGATAATAGAATCACTTTCTCCTATTGAGCGAAAACTAATTCCGCTACTTTCTACTCAAGAAATAGATATAGATAAATTAGTTAATCCTCAGATGGATAAAACAACTATAGTTCGAGCTGTTGGGTTTCTTTCTAATAAAGGATTGGTTTCACAAACTCAAAAAGAGATAAAAATAATAGATTTAGGGACATTTGGCGTTTTGTACTTAAGAAATGGCTTGCCTGAAAGAAAGCTTTTAAATGTGATAGTAGAAAAAAAAGATTTACAAATAAAAAGTGTAAAATCAGAAACAAAATTAAGTGACAATGAAATAAAAGTAGCAATTGGAAGCTTGAGGAAAAAAAATCTAATTGAAGTAAAAAACGGTATTTTAACTTTAAATGTAGTACCAGGAGTAATTGTAAATAAAACAGATGAAGAACTTTTCTTAGAAACACTACCAAGAGATTTTAACTCTTTAAATGAGGAAGAGTCAAGAACATATGACACTTTACTAAACAGAAAAGACATTGTAATGTTAAAAGAAAGAAAAGAAATTTTGGTAAAATTAACATTATTAGGAGAAAAGATATCTCTGCAAAATATAAAAGAAGAGTTATTAGAACAAGTTACTCCAAAGCTGTTAAAATCAAATGTATGGAACACAAAAAAATTTCGTAGGTATGACCTAAGTTTACCTGTTCCGAGAATTTATGGTGGGAAAAGACACTTTGTAAACCAAGCTACTGATTACGCAAAAAGGATATGGTTAGATATGGGATTTAAAGAGATGACTGGGGACATGATAACAACGGGATTTTACAATTTTGATGCATTGTTTACAGCTCAAGACCATCCAGTAAGGGAGATGCAAGATACCTTTTTTATAAAAAATATTGTAGGGAAACTACCAGACAAATCTATTGTAAATGCTGTTAAAAAAGCACATGAAGGACAGTGTGACGGTAGTAAAGGATGGTGTTCTAACTGGAGAGAAGAAGATGCTAAAAAAGTTTTATTAAGAACTCACACTACACCTTGGTCAATAAAGAAGTTACAAGAGATTGCTAACAACAAAGAATTTCCGGCTAAATACTTCGCGTTAGACAAATGTTTTAGAAATGAGACCGTAGATTGGTCCCACGGATTTGAGTTTAATCAAACAGAAGGAATAGTAGTAGATGAAAACGCTAACTTTAGACAACTTTTAGGATATTTGATTCAATTTTTTAAAAAAATGGGCTACAATAATATTAGAATAAGACCTGCATATTTCCCATATACAGAACCAAGTTTAGAGATAGATGTTTTTCATCCAGTGCATAAAAAATGGATGGAGTTAGGTGGAGCTGGAATGTTTAGACCAGAAGTTGTTGTGCCAATATTTGGGAAGTATGTGCCAGTTTTAGCTTGGGGACCAGGATTTGACAGAATAATTACTCAGTTTTTTGGAATAAACGACTTAAGAGAGATGTATAAAAATGACATTACAAAATTAAGAGATATTAAATTGTGGAATTTGTGATATGGATAGAAAAAATTTGATTGAAAAGTATTTAGATTTTTTTAAAGAAAAAGGACACTCTGAAATAAAAAATTCTTCATTAGTTCCAGAAAATGATCCTACTGTTTTGTTTACAACAGCTGGGATGCATCCATTAGTACCGTACTTATTAGGTGAAAAACACCCACAAGGTAAGAGACTTGTTGGAGTTCAAAGATGCATAAGAACTCAAGACATAGAAGAAGTCGGGGACAGTTATCATCATACTATGTTTGAAATGCTTGGGAACTGGTCATTAAATGATTATTTTAAAAGAGAGGCCATAGAATGGAGTTTTGAGTTTTTAACAAAAGTGTTAGATTTACCTATAAGCAGGCTTGCTGTAAGTGTATTCTCTGGAGATAATCGCTCTAGTAAAGACGAAGAATCCGCAAATTTATGGGAAAAATTAGGTATACCTAAAAAAAGAATTTCTTTCTTAAATGATAATTGGTGGGGACCAGCAGGAGAAAGTGGTCCGTGTGGGACAGATACTGAAATGTTTTATTGGAAATTAAATAACAAGCCCGCACCTGAAATCTTTGACCCAGAAGATAAAAACTGGGTAGAGATATGGAACGATGTCTTAATGGGATATATTAAAGATGGAAATGGAAATTATTTAGAGGCTGAATTTAAAAATATAGATACAGGGATGGGAGTAGAAAGGACAGTGGCTGCTTTAAACGGGTTAGAAGATAATTATGAAGCAGGCATGTGGAAACCAATAATAAAAGAAATAGAACAAGTTTCAAATAAAAATTATTCAGATTATAAAAAAGAAATGAGAATAGTAGCAGACCATCTAAAAGCGGCTGTTTTTATTATTGGAGACGGAATTATTCCATCCAACAACGAGCACGGGTATGTTTTAAGGCGTTTAATAAGAAGAGCGATAAGAAATTTAAGGTTAATAGAAAGTGATTTAGTTGGGAAAAATATTTTGTCTACAATCGTAAATCCAGTCTTTGATATCTACGATGATTATTCTATTTTACAGGAAAATAAAGAGAAAATATTAGGTGAATTAAACTTAGAAGAGGAGCGTTTTTCAAAGACACTTGGGAAAGGGCTAAGGGAATTTGAAAAAATAATATCTAAAGGAAATATAGTTGGAGAAGATGCTTTTTTACTTTACCAAAGTTATGGATTCCCACTAGAAATGATAATAGAAATGGCGAAGGAAAAAAATATAGAAGTAGATGTAGATAGATTCAAAGAAGAATATAAAAAACATCAAGATTTATCTAGAACTTCAACTGTTGGAAAATTTAAATCGGGTCTAGCTGATAATAGTGAAATGACCAAAAAACTACATACTACAACTCATCTGTTAAACGAAGCATTAAGAATTGTTCTAAACGACACTAACATACATCAAAAGGGTTCAAATATTACACCTGAAAGGTTAAGATTCGATTTTAACTTTGACAGAAAACTAACAAATGAAGAATTGAAAAAAATAGAAGATTTAGTTAATTCAAAAATTCAAGCATCTCTTCAAGTCTCTTGTAAAACAATGAGCTTAAATGAGGCAAAGGAATACGGAGCACAAGGAATCTTTGATGATAAATATGAGAGTGAAGTAAATGTCTACACGATAGGTTCTAAAGGAGAAGTATTTAGTAAAGAAATGTGCACAGGCCCTCATGTAGAAAACACCTCAGAATTAGGAGAATTTAAAATCATAAAAGAAGAAAGTTCGGCATTAGGAATTAGAAGGATTAAAGCAGTTTTGATATAAAGAGAGTGTGTAACTACCATATAGTAACATTTAAATAGTATTTTTAGTTTTAACAAATATAATAAATAACAGGATAATAAAAAATGAACATAAAAACAAAAATTATTGGAACAGCACTGTTGACAGCTTTAGCCTTTGGAGGTTATACAGCAGGTAAAAATTTAAGTTATAACAAAAATATTAACCAAAACATTCCAGTTATTGAATCAGCAGAAAGTGAATTAGAGAAGAAGGTAGAAAATTTAACTCAAGAGATTATATACGAAACACCAGAAAGCTTATACTACGATAGTAAAAAAAATTATAGCACAAGCGATTTTTCTAAAGATAGTGAATATGAACTTCTTGCTAGATTAATTTTTGGAGAAGCAAGAGGAGTAAGTGATTTTGAAAAAGCAGCAGTTGCATATTCTGTTATAAATAGGGTTAACGATGGTAAAAAATGGAATGGTGAAACAATCAAGGAAGTGATTTTAAAGCCATATCAATATTCTGCCTTTAATGAGAATGACCCAAATTTGAGGAAATTGAAAAACCCAATGGATTATGAGCCAAATTCATGGATAAAATCTTTAAAATTATCTTATGAAATTCTTAATACAAATATTTGGGACGATGCAAACAAAGGACAAACTCACTACTTTAATCCTAAATATGCAAATCCATCTTGGAAAAATGATATGACAAAGGTAAATTTAGAAGATACAGTGCATGATTATTATATTGAGCCCTAAATGATTCTATCTATCTCGTTATGTATTATTGTAAAAACTTGAGATGCGAAGATAACTTTTGGAGAAACGGATATTTTATCAATTTTTTTTAGAAGCTTAGATTTGTCTTTGGGAAATCCATCTTGGTCACCTATTATGTAGACTTCATTTCCATTTATACATAAGTTTCTAATATCTTTTCCTTTTTTATCCAATAATAAAATATTTTTTCCTTCATCATTTAAATCATAGACTAACTTTTCAAAAGATTTCTTTTCAATAGAACACCCAGGAAAAATTTCTTTTAGCCCTTCTTTGTCAGGAGATTTATATAACATTTTTTTTATTAACCCAGCTATATCTTTTTTAGAGATAGGCATATCTTTATTAGATTCTAGCACAATGTGTCTTGGAGGTGTTGGTTGTCCGTCTAAAATAAGGTGTAATTTTACATCATCACGCATTTCATTTGAAATAAAAAATGCGGATATAATCACATTGCATACGATATCCATTCTACCAGCAGATTTTAAATCATCCTTTATAAAATTCCCTGCAGTCACAGCATTTTTTGAGTAATAAATAAATTCTCTCATAATTCTTTAACTATTAATTTAATATTAGAATCACTATCCATTTCTATATCTACAAACTGTTTTACACTTTTCTTTTTTATTGTCATATATTAACTTCATCCAGTTTTAACAAATTATATGTATCAATAATATTCATTAATTTTAACGGAT
>CAZZNU010000024.1:0-6292 GCA_964655925.1 Candidatus Woesearchaeota archaeon
TGGAGTACTAAAGGTAAAAAAATGCCATCATATGTTGTTTCTAACAAGCAAATAATAATTAATGCTAATAGGAGAAATAATAAATTAAAATATTTATTATCTTTTATAATTACAGGAGCATTTAGCATATTTATAAAGATATTTGCAGAAAAGCCAAAGTTTGTTAAAACAGTAAGAGATGTGGGGCAAAATATAATTACAAGAGAGGGTAGTATGGAACAAGTTGCTAAATTAGCGTCTGAGAATGTGGTTCAAGCATCTTCAGTGACGTACTATCCATTTTTTGGGTTTTCTTTTTGGTTTCTAGTTGGTGCTTGGAGTGTTATACTCTTATTTTTTTTAATTTCAATCATAAGTGAAAGGAGGTTAGAAAATGAAAAGAGAAGCAAATAATGAAAATATAAGACTGGTTGTGGTAATAACTGTTTGTGTTTTACTAGTGCTAAGTATTGTAATGCTTGGTATTTATAATTATAAGCCAAGGAGCACTATAATCATAGATGGTATGGGTGAGGTAGAAGTTGTTCCGGACTTGATAGATATTAATTTTGAAGTTAGAACTAGTGGCAAAACACCATCAGAGGCTAAGCAGAAAAATGATGATTTGACAAGTCTTGTTATAGAATCACTTATACTTGAGGGAATTGAGGAGGATGAGATTCAAACAAGGAATTTGTATGTAAATGAAGAGTACGATTGGAGTAGTTCTACTAAAAAATCTCTAGGCTTCGTGGCATCGCACTATTTAGTTGTGAAAATATCAACAAAAGATGCAAATAAAATATCTAGTGTTGTTAACAGCGGGATAGATGCAGGTTCTACACTTAATTATATAAGTTATTCTTTGAGTGAGGAATTTGAGGATGAAATTAGATCAGAAGCTGTGTTGAAAGCAACGATGGATGCTAAAAATAAGGCAGAAGTTATGGCCAAAAATTTGGGCTTAAGACTAGGAAGAATAGTACAAGTTTCTGAAAGCTACTCTAGTCCTGGAATGTATTATGCAAAATCACTTTCTGTTGAATCTTTTGATAGGTTAGGAGGAAGCATACAACCAGAAACTCAGACTCAGACGGCTTTGTTATCGATAGTGTTTGAAGTAAGATGATTTTTTTATTTTTTATTTTTTATTTTTTTATCTAAAAAAACTCCTAGTATTCCAAAAAATACAGGGAATCCTATTATGAATACACCCTTTATATTTTGTAAAAACATGGATGTTATAGTAGCGATTATCATTCCAATCGAAGCAAAAGATATACAATATTTATTTACATATTTTGGATGATAAGAGTGTAAATTTCCTAGAGCAAGTCCGTATAAAATGCCGAAGAACATACTAAAAAATACGACACCTACATTCTCGATTCTTGAGCCGAAAAATAGCAACAAAACATATAGAACAATTACATATCCAATTATAAATCCAAACAATCCTCCTATAAGCGTGTTAATTGTAGCTCTTAAATTTTTATTCATTGTTTATATGTTATAAATACATCTTTTTATTTCTTTCTAGAATATATATTAAAGTTGATTAGATAAAATACTTAGAAAGAAATATAAATAAGATTAAGCTATTTTTTTTATGAATCAAATAGAGGTCGATAGGTGTCCAAGTGGTATATCTGGATTTGATAGAATATCTCAAGGTGGATTTGTAAGGAATTCTGCAAATGTAATAGTGGGTGGCCCAGGTTCGGGTAAGTCTACCTTTTTGTTACAATTTTTGTATAATGGCGTTACCAAATATGATGAGAATGGATTATATTGTTCTTTTGAGCCAGACGTTATTGAGACAATTAACGATGCATTTTCATATGGATGGGATTTATACAAATTGTCAGAGATGGGAAGAATTAAATTTACTAAATTTTCTCCTGAGACAACAATAGATGAACTCAGAACAGAATTGACCAGAATAATATCTCAAAATAATATTAGAAGAGTTTGTATAGACCCTATATCTATTTTGGCTATTAGTATAAATGAGCGTGGTAAGATTAGGGAAAAAATATTTGAATTGGTTTCATTAATGAAAAGATTAAAAGTCACAACTATTCTGGCTGACGAGAGTATGGAAGCAGAAATTACATCTCCTTATAGGGATATTGATTGGACAACTACAGATATCGTTAAATTTTTAGCAGACTCTGTAACTACTTTCTATTCATCTGGGCTTGCAGGTACAGCTGATAGAGCTATTAGAATAGAAAAAATGAGAAGAACAAGACATCTTAGAAGAGTAGTTGGAATGGAAATAACAAATAAGGGGATAGAGATAATTTCAGACTAAAATGGAGAATAATGAAAAAAAATATATCTTGCTTGCTAGTATCTCTGGGGCGGTAGGAGGATTTGTCTCGGGATTAGCTGGCTCAAGGTACATTTGGATAAATATGATAGTTGGTGGGATGGTATCTTTGCTTTTATTCTACTTCCTTAAAGATGTATTTTTTAAAAAATGACCTCTAGAATTAAAAGTTGATATACTTTAATTCATCATCAATTTCTTTACTTATTTCTTTAATTTTTTTCATGGTATTTATTACATCTTTTTCAATTTCATTTGTGAGCTCTTCTAGGTTTCTTGTTTTAAGTGAATATCCACCGTTCTTTTTTATTACCAACCCAGAATCTCTTAGTCTTGAAATATGATGTATCACTGTTCCTCTAGACAAATTGGACATTTGGGCAATCTCATCAGAAGAAACAGGTTCTTCTTCTTTTAATAGATTAACAAATATCCTAAAGCAGGACTTCTCCTTGTCTCTCTCGTTAAACATCCCTATGCAATTAGAGAACCATTGTATTTTTTCATTAAGTTTTTCTCCAGTGGAATTTTGAGTATTGATAATAGTTATTCTTTTAAAATAATCCATACAGAATATAATATAGAAAGGTTTAAATACCTGTTGATTTAAGATAGACTATGGTTGACCTAAAATCAACAAAAGAGGAGTCTAAAATGACAGAGAAGGAAATTAAAGGCTCTAAAGAGCAAGAATATTTGAATGCATTGCAGAGGTTACAGGCTGAGTTTGATAATTATAGGAAGAGAACTGATAAGGAAAGGGTTGAAATTATTAAAAATGCAGAAGAATCATTGGTAGCAGAGTTGTTGGGTGTACTAGACAATTTTGAACTTTCTTTAAAATATACTAAAGATGATGGGGTTAAAATGATTTATTCAGAATTATATTCAATATTAGAAAAGCATGGATTAAAGCCTATAGATGTTAACTGTAAATTCGACCCAAAAATACATGAAGCACTAATTAAGGAGACGGGCGAGGAGGATGGAGTTATAATTGAAGAATTGCAAAAAGGATATATGTTAAACGATAAAGTTATAAGAATTTCAAAGGTTAAAGTAAGTAAAAAGGAGGAATGTTAATATGGCAAAAATAATAGGTATTGATTTAGGAACGACATTTTCTGCTGTAAGTGTGTTAGAAGGAGGAGTACCAAAGATAATACCGAATACTGAAGGAAGCAATACGACTCCGAGCGTTGTTGCTGTATCTAATGGGGAAACTTTGGTCGGAGAAATTGCAAGAAGACAAGCGATTGTAAATCCTAAAAATACGGTTAGAAGTATAAAGCGTTCTATGGGGGAGAAGAAGAAGATTAATATTGATGGAAAAGATTATACTCCTGAACAAATATCTGCAATGGTATTACAAAAATTAAAAAAAGATGCTGAAAATTATCTAGGACAAAAAGTTAGTGATGTTGTTATTACAGTTCCAGCGTATTTTGGGGATGCTCAAAGACAAGCAACTAAAGATGCAGGTCAGATAGCGGGGCTAAATGTTAAAAGAATAATAAATGAGCCAACAGCTGCAGCTTTAGCTTACGGATTAAATAAACAAGACTCACACAATATATTAGTTTTTGATTTTGGAGGAGGAACATTTGATGTTTCTGTTTTAGAATTGGGAGATGGTGTTTTTGAAGTAAAATCTACGAGTGGTAATAATCTCTTAGGTGGAGATGATATAGATCAGATTATAATTGACTATTTAGCGGTCGAATTTAAAAAAACAAATGGGATAGATTTGCGTGAGGATTTATTAGCATTGCAGAGATTAAAAGACGCTGCTGAGAAGGCAAAAATAGAATTAAGTTCTTCACAACAGGCGAAGATAAATGTTCCTTATATTACAGCTGATTCTAGTGGGCCAAAACATTTAGATGTTAGTTTGTCAAGGGCAAAATTTGAGGAAATATGTGATCCAATTTTTGAGAAACTAAAAGGTCCTGTAAAACAAGCTATTAAGGACTCAAAGTTGGATAAAATAGAAAAAATTATACTAGTTGGTGGAAGCACAAGAATCCCTAAAGTACAACAAATAGTAAAAGAATTAACTGGTTTAGAACCTGATAAATCTATTCACCCTGACGAAGCTGTTTCATTGGGTGCTGCAATTCAAGGAGGAATTTTAGGAGGAGATGTAAAAGATATTTTATTATTGGATGTTACGCCATTAACTTTGGGTATTGAAACATTGGGAGGAATTAGAACTCCATTAATAGAGAGAAATACAACTATTCCAACCAAAAAAAGTCAAGTATTTTCTACTGCTGCTGATAATCAACCTGCTGTTACAATTAATGTTTTACAAGGAGAAAGAGAAATGGCAGCAGACAACAAATCTCTTGGTAGATTTGATTTAGTAGGTATACCACCTGCACCAAGAGGAATACCCCAAATAGAAGTTACATTTGATATAGATGCTAATGGGATAGTAAATGTTTCTGCAAAAGATTTAGGCTCAGGAAAAGAGCAGAAAATAACTGTAACAGGTGGTTCTGGTTTAAACAAAGATGAAATAGAAAAAATGGTAAAAGATGCTGAAAAACATAAAGAAGAAGACGAAAAAAGAAAAGAGTCAATTGAAGTAAAAAATAATGCAGAATCTTTTATTTATAGCTCTGAAAAAATGTTGAGTGAATATAAAGATAAGATAGATTCAGAGACAAAAGAAAAAGTAGAAAAAGAAATTAACGAATTAAAAGAATTAATCAAATCAGATGATATAGAAAAAATAAAAGTTAAAATGGATGAAGCACAAAAAATAGTGCAAGAAATAGGAACAAAGATGTATCAAAATATTAATAGTTCTGAGGGTGATGATTCTGAAAAGAAATCTGAAGATGGAATAGAAGATGCAGAAGTTGTTGAAGATAAATAGTGTTTGGTCGTTTTTAGAATCAAAAACAATAAAAATACATATTAGTTGATTGTAAGATGGCAAAAGAAGATTATTACAAAATTCTAGGTGTGAATAAGACTGATGATAAAGAAACAATAAAGAAAGCATATAAAAAATTAGCATTAAAATATCATCCAGATAGGGCTGCCGAAGATAAAAAAGAGGAATATGAACAAAAATTTAAAGAAATGAGTGAAGCGTATGCAGTTCTTAGCGATGACAATAAGAGGAAACAATACGATTCATATGGACACGATGCATTTAGTGGGAATGGTTTTTCGGGGAATCCATTTGAAGGGAGTGATATATCTAGTATACTAAGAGAGATGTTTGGAAGTAGTTTTTTTAGTGGTGGATTTGGAAATTTTAATTATGAAGATAATTATGTAGATCTAGATTTGCAATATAGATTGACAATAAGCTTTGAAGAAGCAATATTTGGAGTAGAAAAGGAAATAGAAATAAAAAAATATGTCTTGTGTGATGTTTGTGGTGGTAGTGGGGCTAAAAATAATGAATTTAAAGCATGTGAATCTTGTTCAGGAAGAGGTAGAATAACATCCGAACAGAGGACCATTTTTGGAAATGTTAGACAAACAAGAACGTGTCCAAGTTGCTCTGGAAAAGGTAAGGTTCCAAAAATAAATTGTTCTAGCTGTATGGGTACTGGAATTCTACATAAAAAAATAAAGGTAAAAATAAAAATTCCAGCAGGAATAGATGATGGACAAATATTAAGAGTTCCTAATTCTGGGAATGAATCACAGGATGGTAAGAAGGGAGATTTATTATTAATTATTAGAGTTAAAAAACATAATACATTTACTAGAGAGAATGATAATTTATTTATGGACTTAGATGTTTCTTTTTCTCAAGCTGCATTAGGAGATAATGTCTTAATAAAGGCGATAAGCGGAAATACAAAAATAAAGATTCCGTCGGGAATACAATCTGGTACAATTTTAAGATTAAAGGGAAAGGGTGTAAAAAATGTTTCTTCCTATAGGGTAGGAGACTTATTTATAAAAGTGAGAATAAAAAAGAAATGGAGCTTCAAGAGGCACAAACAAAAG
>CAZZNU010000025.1:0-6217 GCA_964655925.1 Candidatus Woesearchaeota archaeon
TTATGAAAAGAGATATACTCAAAAAACAAATGGAAAACATATTCTATTAGAAAGTATTAAAAACACACAAGAAAATAATATTATATGGAGTATAACGAAGGAGATATAGTATTGTGTACTGTTGTTGATGTAGGGGATGCTGTTACGAGCGTTGTTTTAAACGATGGAACTAAAGGAACTATTGTGTCCTCAGAGATTGCATCTGGAAGAATTAAGTATATGAGATCTTATGTGGTTCCTAATAAAAAAATAGTTTGCAAAGTATTATCTAACAATGGAAAGTCGTTAAATTTATCTTTGAGGCGTGTAAGCTTAAAAGAAAAGCAGGAGATAATGAAAGGGTACAAACAAAAGATGTCTATTAAATCTGCATTTAAACAAATACTGGGTAAAGATTATGATTCAATAAGAAAAAAGATTTTAGAGGATTACAAAGACTTACTAAATTTTATGGATGACATACATAAACTAGAAGGAGATACATTAAGTAAATACATACCTGAAAAATACATAGAGAGTGTAAAAAAAATAAATGATAAAAGAGAAAAAGAAGCGGAGGTTCGTTTTAGTGTTGTAGTTTCATGTATAGAAAAAGATGGTATAGTTAGAATTAAAAAAGTTTTTGAAAATGAAGATGAAAATCTGAAAATAATATATGCTTCTGCAGGTAAATTCATATTAAAATATGTTGCTGACGATTTTAAGAAAGCTAAACAAAATATGAATTCAATTATTGAAACAATGAAGGAGAGAGCGAGGATGAACAATTGCGAGTTTGAATTTAGAGAAGATAAAAAATGAAAATGAGAAAATGTGTGTGTGGTGAGTATAACCTTACCAGTGTTTGTAGAGTATGTGGTGAGAAAACATTGGATGTCGGGTATAAATTTAAACAAATAAAGGATGCCCCTAGGGATTCAAGTAAATACTTTTTAGATAAAAGAAAAAATGATAACAATTAAATTTATCTTGATTTTTTTAATAGGAGCATTTGTTGGGTACTTAATAGAATTATTCTATAGAAATGTAATTTACAGTGAACATTTTAATCCAGGATTTTTAAAAGGACCCTATTTGCCAATATATGGATTTGGAGTAATAACATTATATTTAATATCATCGATTAACATGAATATATATTTGAGAGCATTGATTTTCGTATCTACATTGACTTTATTAGAGTTAGTTACAGGATTAATTTTTACAAAACACTTTAATGTAAAATTATGGGATTATTCGGAGAACAGTATGAATTACAAAGGAATTATTTGCGTTAGATATTCATTGTACTGGGTAATTCTAAGTTTATTATTCTATTATTATGTTTACCCAATTGTCAACAATATAATCTACTCAATAATGTTAAGTCCGACATTGTTTTTTGTGTTCGGAGCAATTTTTGGAGTATTTAGTATCGATATCGCGATATCTATGAACTTAATATATAATTTAAAAAAGATAACTAAAAGAAATAAAAAGTTTTTAGAGAAGAAACATAAAAAAATAAAGGAAAAAATATTGATTAACTTTGGAGAGTTTAAGGAAAAAACGAAATTATTCAGAAGGATTTAGATAAAAGTTCTTTTGATTCTTCTTTCTTTTGGTAAAAAGTTATAAAGTATATTCTTGGTGATTTTACCCATCCCTATAAAGTCATCATCATTCTTTGATTTTAACACAACAAATCCTGAGGTGTCTTTTTTTGTTTCATCTAATTGATTTGTCATGTCTATGTCGTTTCCTAAAAACCAATTATATTCCTGCTCTTTATTTAAGTAAATGATGTTTTTATTAATTTTATCTTTCCAAAGATGTATAGAGTCTACTGTTAATCTATATTCTCGTACCTTTGTCTTTCTATTTATAGAGTCTTTCCCAGCGTATAGCCCTATGCCTTCTATTGTGGAAAACTTACTTATAGAATATATCTCATCTTTAGTGAGTGATCCAGTGTATACTCGCAACCTTTCACTCCCCCATTTAACTAAGTGCTCGTCTATTTTATCTATGCCAAAGATAGAAAACCCACGGATTATTTTTTTCTTTTTAGATTTATCAATGAATTGAAATATCATTTTTTCTCCCTTAATAAACATTTGTCAGTTATTTTTTTTATTTTGCAAACAAAGAAACCGTCAGTATTGTTGTCCTGTGGGTATATCCTTATAGAGTTTTTTATTGATGGCTCCAATTTTGTGTTATTCCAAGAAGTTATTCCTTCTCTGTATTTTAACGGTAGATCGATTTTTTCTATACTAATATCAAAATTTTTGAATAAATAATCCACAACAAATTCATTCTCTTCAGGAGCAAGTGTGCAAGTAGAATAAATCATGATGCCACCTACTGGCAAAAGTTTCAGAGCACTGGATGAAAGTTTTTTTTGTAAAGAAGCCATTTTGTCAATCATTTTTTTATTCCACATAAGAAAAGTTTTTGGACTTTTTCTAAGAGTGCCTTCTCCGGTGCAAGGGGCATCTACCAATATTTTGTTAAACTTTATGTTAGTTTTTTTTATTAAATTATTACAAAGTGCAGCCCCTTCTTTTCTTGTTATAATAGTATTTGTAACACCACACCGTTCTAGGTTGCTTGATAAAATACCTATTCTTCCTAAATTTACCTCATTAGCTACAATAGCTCCACGATTATTCATTAATGCTGCAGATTGAGTTGTTTTACTTCCAGGGCTGGCACACAAGTCTAATAAAGTATCGTTAGAATTAGGCTTTAATATTAATATGGGCAACATTGAACTTATGTCTTGAACATAGAAATAACCTAGTAAATGTTCTTTACTTTTCCCTAACTCCCCAGGTTTGTTATTCCTCACAATCATTATTTCTGGAAATTCTTTATATGGTTGAGTTATATCCCATCCATATCTTCTTAACCTTTGAATTAATTTTTCTGGAGATATTTTTAATGTATTACATCTAATAGAATCCGGGGTTTGAGTGTAAGAAATTTTAAAGAAATCATCTGTTTCTTGTTTCAGCAACAGCTTCATTCTGTCGATGAATTCTTGTTTTGCAGGAAATTTTCTCTTTAAAGACTCACTATAATTTTCCATTATAAAAAACTAATTTAAAATTTTAATTATTTTCTCTTGGATGATAATTTTTCTTTTTCTTGCTTTGCTATTAGGCTCTTTCTAACCCAACTAACTTTTTTATTGTTTCTACCCATTTGAGAATTTTTTCTGCATTTAGATCCACAGAAATATCTAACTGAACCATCTCTTTGAACAATAGATATCCCTTTTGGGAATTCATAATTATTTTTACAAAACCAGCATGTTGGCATTTTAATTTTTGCCTCCTCTTCTAGTTCTTTTCATTATTCTTCTCGCCTCAATTTCAGTTTCTCTTAATATTAATATATCTTTTTTTTCTACAGGTCCTCTAACATTTCTTCTCATAGTTTTTCCCCTATTTTTACCCTGTAAAATTCTTACTTTTACCTGAGTTATTTCTCCTCTTGTTCCACTTCTACCTAGACAAGCCTCAACAACTGCAGGGACAGGACCTTCTTCAATTAATTTATCACCACTCTTAGGGCTTCTAGTTGTTCTTTTCTGAGTTTTTCCTTCTACTTTTTTTATTTTAGCCATTTTCTTGTGTTGTTTAAAAAGTAAATTACTTTAATTTAGCGTCGCCAGCTTCTATTACAGCAACAGCAGTTGTTGGACGGTTAATTCCAGCCGAGATACCTAGCTTATCTTTAGAATCAACTTCAACAAATACAATTCCTTTTTCCTCGCAGATAATAGGTAAGTGTAGTGTTAACTCTCTTGGTTCAATATCTTTTGCGACTAAAACCATTTTTGCAATTCCACGCTCTACAGCCTTAGTTACTTCATTTATACCCTTATCTAACTTGCCGGTTTTTCTTACTTTTTCAACAATATTATAATAGTTTTCCATACTTTTTGTTTTTATTTAGTTATTATTATGAGAAATATATCCTCATAACCCTAAGGTCAATCATAGGTATTATGGAAAGCAAAATTTGATTTATAAAGTTTTTGTATGATGAAATATTAGATGCTGGTAAATCTTTTGATACTAAAAAGATAATTTATCAAAATTAATTTAATTTGTCGTCGGTTATGTCATATAAAATAATATAAATATTTATAAAGAAAATAAGTTTATACTGAGTATGGCTGACAAAGATGAAAAAGTTGTTAGTGAAGTAAAAGAACCTAAGAAAAGTGTAAAGAAAAAAGAGGAAAAGGAACCGCAATTAATAGATATTCCTGGGGTAGGTCCAGGAACTGTTGCTAAATTGGAGTCTGCTGGAATTTATGATTTAATGGGGTTAGCAGTTATGACTCCTGCTGGATTGGCAGATTTATCAGGTATGAGTGAAGCTGTCTCTAGAAAAGCAATTCAGGCGGCTAGAGAAATGATGAATTTGGGTTTCAAGGATGGGTTGCAATATGTTGAGGAAAGAAAATTAATTGGACATATTACAACAGGAAGTAAAAATTTGGATAATCTTCTGGGTGGAAAGGGTATTGAAACGAAATCGCTTACTGAGGCTTTCGGAGCATTTGGTTCTGGGAAAACTCAGTTGGCACATTCGTTGGCTGTGATGGTTCAATTGCCATTAGAGAAAGGAGGGTGTAATGCAAAAGCTGTTTATATAGATACAGAAGGAACCTTCAGACCAGAGAGAATAAAGCAATTTGCAGAAGGAATTGAAGCCAATTCTGATAAGGTGTTAAAAAATATTTTAGTGGCTAGAGCTTTTAATTCAGATCATCAAATGTTATTAGTAGACAAAATTGGTGAGTTAATTAAAGATGGAGAACCTATAAAATTAATAGTGGTGGATTCTTTGACAGCTCACTTTCGTGCGGAATACTCTGGTAGGGGACAGCTTGCAGATAGACAACAGAGATTAAACAGATACTTGCATCAATTACAAAGAATAGCTGAACAGCATAATCTAGCAGTATATGTAACAAATCAAGTAATGTCTGATCCTGCGCAACTATTTGGAGACCCAACAAAAGCTATTGGGGGAAATATCGTTGGGCACGCTTGCACGTTTAGAATGTATATAAGAAAAGGAAAGAAAGATACAAGGGTAGCAAAATTGATAGATAGTCCTAATTTACCAGAAAATGAAACAATATTTACTATAGAAGAAAATGGATTAAGAGATGTAAATTTATAAATTATTTTTCCAAAATTTTTATTAATTCCTCAACATTTACAATTTCTATATTTGTTATAATTAATTCCAAATTGTTAAATAGCGTGTTTCTTCTAATATTCCCCTCTACATATACTTCTGTTCCTATGAGTTTGTTTTTGAAGTCTTCGAACTTTTGTAGATCTTCTAACTCATTTTCATTTTGTAATTTGTTAATGTTTTCACCGAACATAACAGCTCTAATTGATTCTGTTCCATCGTCTATGACCATGTTGAGTATTCCTCTTTTTTGTGGAATCACTTTGCCGTGCTCCGTACACTCATAATTATTTAGTTCAGAAACTTTTTTGTTACATTGCGGACAGACATTATAAAATCTTATAGGGAAAATCTGGACAATAATTCCTCTTGCCCTTATACTGTCTCCATTCGTGGCCTTATCAAGGGTTTTTTCATTAGTCTTTTTTGCAGTTTGAACATTTTCTATAATTTTATCAACGGTTTTTATTTCACTAAAACCAGATAAATGTATCTCATTATCCCTTGTTGAAGCATTTTTGATTTCAACAACCATGTTAGTTTTAATTTCTTCTGTTTCCACTAATGATATGTGGTTAGTATCCCATAAAACAACTCTACAATTACCCGTTTCATCAGCCAAAACAAGATTTACAACTTTTCCGGTTCTTCCATTTTTTTCATATTCTCTAACAGGAAAAATATTAATTACCTTTCCCGTAACATTAACTTTTCTCATCCCGTGCATTAACTCTACTATTTTCAACTCTTGGTCGTCAAAATTTATTCCCAACTCAGCAGCTATAATTTGGGCAGCACCTTCTTTAGAAATTAAGCCTGACAACTTAGTTTTTTTATCATTTACCCTTTTTTCTATATCGCTTTTTTCTAACCCGGAAGCTTTTGCAATTCTCTCAATTAATAAGTCATAATTCTGCATATTTCATAAAATGATTAGGTGTTTATAAAAATTATTGTATTTTTTGGACAAGAAATAATTAGTATAACAATAATTAATAAAAATAGCTTAATA
>CAZZNU010000026.1:0-6186 GCA_964655925.1 Candidatus Woesearchaeota archaeon
AAACTAAAGAATGTAAAAAATATTATAGCTGATATTATTGGCTTTAATTCATAGAAAAAATTACCCAGAAATACAGCAAAAAGTAAATTGATAAATATTACCCAAAATTTGATTTTTCCTCCTTTCCCAAATATTACAAACACAACAGCTCCCATCCAGAAAAAAGCCAATAGAACTGCTACATATATTTGCTTTAAAAAAGTACTAGAAAGACCTGAGCTAGTATACTCAGTAGATGTATTATCTTCATTTAGTTCAAAACCTAAGACTTCTTCTAATTTATCTCTCATTAAATCACTCTCCTCTTCAGGAACCATAACTACAATTTGCAATTGTTTCCCAGACCCATCTGAAATACTCTTAATAGAAAAATCTACAAAGTCTGAAGCTAAATCTTGCTCTAATAATTTAACATCATATTCACTAATAATTGTGTAAGATGTTCCCCCCATTAATGAAACATCCATATAAAAAAAACTATTGTTATTAATATAAAAATAAATCATATAAGAAAAGGATAATAGAACTAGTACAATTGGTATAATTAAAATCTTTTTATAGTTTTTGTCATACCAGCTCGAAAAATTTTTAATTTTCATGTGAATAATAATAGTGCTTCTATTTTAAAGGTTTTGGGAATCTTTTTCTACATGCACAATTGTCCTCGTACAAAATTGTTTATTACGCATCTTTATAGTAAATTATTTAGTGCGGTAGGAGACTTGTTGTAGTAACTTTTAAATAGTATAAATATTTGTATAAAATATGGCAAACCCTAGGTATATTGGTAGAAATAACGAACCAACTTCTGAAATGCTTTCTAAATTAGAAAAAGCTAAATTTGTCTATTACAATAATATAGATAAGTTTTGTGAAAAATCTGGATATTCTTGGGCTGCCGAAGAATTAAAAAACATTTCTGAAGTGTATTTAGTCGGATCTCACGCTAGTCATAATAAATGGAAAAATGACACAAGCGATATAGATATTGCAATAGTTGTCCCAAATTCTTGGCCAGAAGTATCTCATCAATATAAAAGAAAAGTTTTAGACAATATTTTATGTCCTCGTAATCAGGAAAAAAGAAGATGGATAGATATATTTTCCCTAAGAGAAAGTTATCAAGTTTTAGAGCCAAAAGTGGATTTAACAGAGGCTTGGAATAAACTAGACATATCAGACTTAGAATACAGAATTTTAAAAAAATATTAATATGCACGGGCCGGGATTCGAACCCGGGTCATTTGGTTGGAAGCCAAAGATTCTGCCTCTAAACTACCCATGCTCAACAAAGAAAAATAAATTTAATTTATAAGTTTTTCCTTAAAATTAGTTTACAATTTATACACTTTTTTTAATACACTTAAAAGAGAAATGTAAACAAATCGGCTAGTGATGGTCGCCATACAAGCCCCTAATACTGCTTTGTCCATACCATATAATAATCCAGTTCCTATAAATACAAAATTTAAAATTACATTTAGTATAGTGGATGTTATCAAACTTATTGCTATAATATTAGTACGCTTATTAGCCATGTAATAATTGACATATAATTCTATTATCGGCACAAAAAGTAACATAATAGAAAATATTTGTAAGTATACTATCGATTGAAAGTATTTATCTCCATACACAATTAAAATTAGATATTTAGATGTTAATATCGTAAATACTAACGCACATATAGATATCGTAAATAATACTAGCCTACTCCGTCTAAATAATTCTTTCGAATCTGCTTTACTTAATCTAGAGAATATAGGCAACAATGCAATCCCCATAAATGCTAAAATCATTGACGCCGAATTAATTAAATTTAATGCTGCTTGATAATATGCTATATGAGATGGATCTACATAATGACCAAGCATTATCACATCAATATACCCATAAAAAGAACTAGCAAGAGCTGTTATTCCTAAAGGTAATGCAAATTTAAATATTTCTTTTTTATTTTCATTCGACAATTTTTCTTTATCTTTTATCTTAGAGAATTTTGACCGCCTGGATTTTATAACAGTAAAAATTATCGCAATAAGATAACATATTGAAAGCATCAAAATTATCCAAACTATAACAGAATAATTGTTAGAAATGTCTTTTAAAATAAATATTATGGATAGAGGAACAATCGTCAATCTGAGAAACTGAAATATTAATTCTTTTATCAAAATCACATTAAACTTATTTTTTGCTATGAAGATATTAGATACCCAAGAAAAAAAACTTGAGCAAGGGATGTAAATAATCCCTGCCAATAATGCATAAAAAATTGGCTTGTTATAATATGAAGATATCCATTTAGATAATATAAGTAACATAAATGAAGAAAAAAACACCAAGAAAAACTTCAATTTTGTTAGATAATTTGCATATCTTTTGGAAAGCCTTGGCTTTTCATCAATATTTTTTGAGATAAATGTAATAAAAGTTGAAAACAATCCTAAGTCCGAGAATAATCCTAAAAATAATATTGTTGATATTGCTAAAGCATACAATCCGTAAATTTCTGGCTCTAATATTCTAGCTATAACTATAGTAAATGCTAAAGAGCCCATCTTTGCAATTATATTTGCGAAGAGTTGCCAACTTGAATTCTTAGCTGCTTGACTCATCTTATAAGGATGTTTCTTTATTTTACCTTTACCTAACTTATTTGCTTGTACACCTTCGCTCATAAAAACATCTCCTTTTTATTATTATAAAATACTGTGTAAACAAACGATAATTTAATAAGAATATTCTCTTTCCTCTTATAATAATCTATAACATCAAGCATGTCGTGGAATATTAACCCAAGCCCTAAATATAAAAATTCTTTTCTTATTGTAGACAAAAGTAATAATATTATGACAAACTCTATAGAGTGAAAAAATAATAGTGAATATTTATATTCCTTTTTTTCACTACTTGCCAGATTTCTCCACCTACTCCTATTGTTATAAGAATAGTCTAAAAATCTTTTTATGTTAACTGATTTGTTATTAAATACAAAATGAAACAAATGATCTAAATCTGGAAGAAGCCAACTTCCTATCCAGAAAAACAATATGAAATAAATATTTATATTAGTAAAAAAATATATTACTAATGATAGTAGCGTACCGTATATAAGATGTATTTTATATTCCACATATAATGTAATTCTATTTTCTTTTTATTTCTTTGTAAACGCCCTTGATAGGACTTGAACCTACGACCTCTTCCTTAGGAGGGAAGCGCTCTATCCAACTGAGCTACAAGAGCAAAAATGAGGAGAGGAGGATTCGAACCCCCGTAGGAATGAACCAACAGATCTTGAGTCTGCCCCGTTTGACCGCTCCGGCATCTCCTCAGACCATTTAATCAATTAATTTTATTATAAAAATCTATTGGAATAATTAAGAAATTTTAAAAACGAAAGGTTATTTCTCTTACAATGGTATACGCAAGATTTAAAACAAAGCCAGAGGATTTTATAGTTGAAGAAATTACCAAAGATGGGAACATATGTAGCATAGACTCTGCAGGTAGAAATATTCCAAATGAACAAAAAGATTTTCTTTGGTGTAATATGATAAAATATAACATTGACGAATTTAGGGCTATAAGGGAAATGGCATCTCTACTAAAAAAAGGAATTGATGCAATCGGATTTGCAGGTGTAAAAGACAAAAAAGCAATTACATCCCAACAAATATCTATTTTCAAGCCTGACACCAGTAGAATAGAAAATTTCAATCATCCTAATATAAAATTGAGAGATTTTAAATGGAATAAAAGGAAAGTTAAAATGGGATATCTCTCAGGTAATCAATTTAATATAGTTCTAAGAGATATAGACCCAAAAAGTGCGATAAAGGTATCTAATCAAATTAGAAAAACTAAATATTTCCCTAACTATTTCGGAAAGCAAAGATTTGGTAGTGTCAGAGGAAATAATGCGGATATTGGTAAACTTATTATTAAAGGAAAATTCAAAGAAGCTATTTTTGAGATTTTAGCAAATATTAATGAAAAAGAAAGAGAAGAAGTAATTAATGCTAGAAAAAAATTCATAATAGAAAAAAATTATAAGAACGCCTTAGAATACTTTCCACTATTTCTAAAATTTGAAAGAAGTATACTTCAATATCTATCTGAACATAACAATGATTACATTGGTGCACTAAAAAATGTGAATAGGAAACAAACTCTTATGTTTGTACACGCCCTCCAAAGCAAAATATTTAATGAGGTTTTAGAAATCGCATTAGAAAAAAAATTTGACTTTACAAAAAAAGGACAACAAAAAATACAATTAATTGGGTATAAATCTAAAGAAGAGAATACGGAAGTAGAGAACATTATCTTACAAGTACTTAAAAAACACAACTTGACTAAACAGGACTTCAATCTAAAAGAGATTCCTTTCTTAAGAATTAGTGGAAGCCTACGCGACGCAATAATAAATGTAGAAAACTTAGATATACAAATTCTAGATGATGATCTTTTTAATGGTTCAAAAAAAATAATCTTAAAATTCAGCTTAGATTCTGGAGTGTATGCTACAACATTTTTAGAAAACTTTTTTGAGTTAGATGAAAAGGTAGAATAGCGGGAACAGGATTTGAACCATGTGACCTCGAGGTTATGAGCCTCGCGAGCTAACCAGACTGCTCCATCCCGCTAATAGAATAATTTAACATATAAGTATTTAAAATCTTTTCGTAAACTTAATTCAAAACTTCTTCAATTCTAGCTCTAATTTTTGCATTGCCCCCACTAGGTATTGCGATTACTCCTCCACATTCTAAACACTTCACCTTACTAGAAGCACGCCCATATATAACTTGAGAATTTTTACACTTAGAACATTTCACTCTTATAAATTTAGCTGTTTCTTTTCCCATAAAATAATTGCGTTTCACCACTTTAAAAGGTTTTTGATAACTATAAACATTATAAAAAAATATTTAAACAAGTAAATTTTCAATTAAGCATGAAGGACAAGAGAGGAGATATAGATATTGACATATTGGTTAAAATACTTTTAGCAGTCGTTTTTTTACTAATTGGGGTCGGACTAATTTTTATATTCAAAGGAAAAGGTGGTAGCATTATCAAATCTATAAAAGACATGCTCAGTTTTCGTTAAAGTTTAAAACTAAATACCAAGTCTTCTAACCTTGATGTCTGATTTTTAATATTATTATTTTCGAAAACAATATTTGGAATAATTAGATATACCTCATCTTTTTGATAATTTTCTTTTTTGTTTAGACTAAGATTTATTTCTCTTCCTACTAAAATGTCTCTAATAGTATCAAGTCCATCTTTTGTATATACCTTAATTCTATTTATTTCATATTCTTCTCCAAAAGTTTTACTAATTCTATTCACATTTCGTCTCTCTATTATTTCTTCCAATGAACTCCCTAAGGTAATAGATGCACTTATTAAGTCACCTATAAATCCTGGTACTTTTCTTAGCAGACTAACATAAGCCCCGCTAGTATCTACATGTTTAAACAATTTATTCTCTACTTCTGTTTGTACATTCTTTATTATTGAATTTATGGATATACCTTTAAATTGTGTTAATACATTTAGTAGCTCACTATCGCTTTGACCATATTTTTCTAGGTTTTTCTCATTCCAAATATCTAATATATCATTAATGTCGCATGCTAGTCTATACCCAATAGTATCTTCCGGAGGAATTGATTTTTGTGTTTTTATAGCCCCACTTTGAGCATTTTTTATATATAAATTTTGTTCATTCTTAGTGAATACAACCCCAGGTGGTAAAGCCAGGTACAATTGTATATTATTAGGTGTTTCACTAAAATAAGATTCTAAATTACCTAAACGCTGTTTTTCCTTTAAAGACAAGTTCCCAAGACCATTATTATAATATTTTAAAATTATGTTATTCTCTCTTTGTTCCACATTCAAATAAACATCTAAAAAACTTTTTTTAAATCCGTCAATTAACTGTTGGTTATCCATTCTATTTACACCATCATTGTTATTATACTTTCCGGAGTAAACCAATAATTGCTCATGTTTGTTGTCCAAAAAATTGGGTGCTAATTCATTTACTATAGATGTATTATAACCATATGTATAAGGGCTATTGTTGCTTATACTATAAAAATCAGTCGGAAAAACACTTTTTAATAACATACTTCCTGCAAGCAGTGTAGTTATTATTTTATTTTT
>CAZZNU010000027.1:0-5710 GCA_964655925.1 Candidatus Woesearchaeota archaeon
GGTTTATAATTTTTTAAAATATAGAATAAAATAGCTCCTCCACCAACAAAAGGTTCAAAGTATCTGTCTATTTCTTTTGGGAAAAATTGCTTAAATTGATCAATTAATTGTTTTTTTCCTCCTGCCCATTTTACAAAAGTTGGTATATTATTTTTCATATTCACCTCATTTGAATAAATATTAGATTATATATAAACTTTGTCGATAAAAATAATTCATGATCACATCATTCTCTTTTTGAGGGATATGCTCCCGCCGAGATTTGAACTCGGGTCTCCGCCGTTCTCCGAAAAAATCTTTTGAGATTCATCACCTCATCGGAGAGAGAGGTGTCCTTATGATTCTGGACTAAATATGTTCATCTCATCGATTAGATATTTCCACTTGAGAGGGCGGTATCCTTGGCCACTAGACTACGAGAGCCTGGAAAAGTAAGAATAAATTTGTTTAAAAAAGTTGTGATAAGGATTTAACAAAGTAGATATTTATACTCAACCTACACGAAAGAAATTTAAATAAAAAAAAATTAATATTAAGATGAATAAAAAAATTGGATTTTTTAAAAGACTAACAGGGAAAACGCTTTATTATCCAGGGTGTTTAACTAAAACTTATCTAAAAAAAGAGTACGACAACTATAGACAGGTTTTCAATATATTAGGTATAGATTATATTTTGATGAATGATGCAGACTATTGCTGTGGGCTACCAGCATACAACGGAGGATATAAAAAAGATACAAAAGAACTTGCCCTAAAATTTCAAAAATATTGCGAAGATAAAAATATAATAAAAATAATAACCAACTGTCCTTCTTGTTACCATACATTCAAGTCTGTATATCCAACTTTAATAAGAAATTGGAACATAGAAGTTGAACATGCAACAACTCTTATATTAAAAGTTCTAGAAAAAAAGAAATTCAAAAATAAATTTTCTAAAGAGTTTGTTACATATCATGATCCTTGTCATTTAGGCAGGTATGAGAAGATTTATGAAGAGCCAAGAAAAGTAATAGAAAAGTTGGGTGGAGAAATTATAGAAATGAAACACAATAGAAACAACTCATTATGTTGCGGTGGTGGCGGCGGGGTTAGGGCTAACTATGAAAAGTTGGCAAAAGATATAGTAAAAAAAAGGATAGAAGAAGCGGATGAGAAATGCTCAAAAATTATCACAACTTGTCCTCTATGTTATTCTCAAATTTCTGAAGCAGATAAGAGAGGAATTGAATTCTCTACATACATCTTAGGGAGACTAAAAGGTATAAAGAAATAGTTTAAAAACAGAAATATTTTTATTATCGTATGAAAAGAAGCAAAAATATAGATTACAAAAATAATATTAAAGAGTATTGGAATTTAATAAAAAAATACAAGTACCTGGCGCTGGTATTGATAATATTAGTCATATTTGGTGAGAGTATAGTTATTGGCGAGAAATATTTATTCAAAGGATTAATAGAGAACATAGAAAAATTTGTTAGTCTTCAGATAATACAATCAGAATTATTGCACGCGCTAATCATAATAGGTATAATATTCATTCTTCTTGTTATTATAGATGCAGTTAATGAGTGGTCTCAATTTAAATTAATTGCCAAATTAGACACAAGTGTAAATGCAGATATAAAGAGAAAATACTTTAGTCACATAGTAAACTTGCATTATGGATTTCATACAACGCATAAGACGGGCTCTATGATTTCAAGGCTGAGTCGAGGTACAAATGCGGTAAGTACGATGACTGAATCTTTGATATGGCAAATATCTCCATTGATGATTCAACTTGCAATATTAATACCAGCATTCACAAAATTAGGTTCATGGCAAGGATTAATCTTAGGGATAACTAGCATTTCTTACATTTCATATTCCGTATTTATATCTAAAGTTTGTTATGACAAAGACAGAAAAAAAGAAAATGAAATGAACGATATAGAAAAAGCTAATGTTTCAGATATGTTCACAAATATAGAATCAATAAAACTATTTGGAAAAGAAAAAAGGATAGTTAGTTTGTTTGAAAAAATAACCGAAGATGTTAAAGGAGCATCATTGAAAGCTTGGAGATGGTGGGCTTGGTATAATTTTGGACAAATATTGATATTCGGTTTAGGAATGTTTGCGATATTTTTTACAACGATTAAGCAATTTTTAAATGGACTTGTGACCTTAGGAGAAATTACATTTATTTACACTACATTTATAGGAATACTAGGTCCTTTAAACAGGTTTAGTTGGGGAATTCGTAACTTAACAAGGTCGTTAAACGATGTGCAAGATCTCTTTGAATATAGTTTGCTCGAGAACGAAATCAAAGATATTCCAAGGGCAAAGGAACTTAAAATAAATGAGCCAAAAATTAGATTTAAAAATGTCTCATTTAGCTATGAGGATGAAAAAATATTGTTTGAAAATTTTAATTTAGAGATTCCAGCAAATAAAAAGGTAGCATTAGTAGGTCGTTCAGGATGTGGAAAAACCAGTCTCGTTAAATTACTCTATAGATTATATGATATAGATTCAGGTGAAATACTAATAGATAATGAAAACATAGCAAAAGTTAAGCAAGAATCACTAAGAGAGTCAATGAGCATAGTCCCTCAAGAAGCAATTCTTTTTGATGACACTATATACAACAATATAAAATTTGCAAATCCAAAAGCAACAAAAAAAGAAATATTAAACGCAATAAAACTTGCACATTTAGATGCATTCGTAGACGGTTTGCCCAAAAAATATAACACGATAGTTGGAGAACGTGGCGTAAAACTATCAGGAGGGCAAAAGCAAAGGGTGTCAATAGCAAGGGCAATATTAGCAAATAAAAAAATATTAGTTTTAGATGAAGCTACATCTGCACTAGACTCAGAAACAGAACATGAAATACAAAAAGGGCTAGCCGTATTAATGAGAAACAGAACATCAATAGTTATCGCTCACAGACTTTCTACAATAATGAATGCAGATATAATTGTTGTTTTAGATGAAGGTAAGATAGTCCAAAAAGGAACGCACAGGGAATTAATATCTCAAAGTGAAGAGTACGCTAATTTATGGGAACTTCAGAAAGGAGGCTTTCTACAAGACTAGGTCTGGTTTATTAGTAAAACTTAATAATACAAATTAATTCTAAGTGCCATGAGTAAAACAAATGTATTACCTTATTTGTATGATGCATCAAACATGAAAGGTAGTGCTACGAATATTTTTTTACCAAAAACTATAGAAGAGACAAAGAAGATAATAAGGAATAATAATCACATATGTATACGAGGTGGAGGGAGTGGTTTATCTGGAGGAGCAGTGCCAGCTCAAGATGTGATACTAGATTTGTCCAAACTAAATCACATAGGAACGTTTGACCCAAAGAGAAAAATAGTAGAAGTAGAAGCTGGCGTAATTTTAGATGATTTACAATACTTTTTAGAAAAAGAAGGACTAGAATTCCCAATTAGACCATCTAGCCACGCTGTATGTACCATAGGTGGGATGATTGCGACAGATGCAGTAGGTAGCAGGGCTGGAATATATGGTAGAACATCTAAATGGGTTCGTTGGATAGATATAATCACCCCAAAAGGAGTTGTAGAAAGAAAAGGCGCTACTGAAATATCAGACTTTTCAGGTCTAGAAGGAATTACTGGAGTAATAGTTAAGGCTTGTTTAAATTTAACGGACTTGAAAAAAAGAACAGCTTCATTAAAAAAAATAAATACGATAGAGGAAGTGTTTGAATTTGTGAAAAAATATCGTAAAGAATCAGATGTATCAATGATAGAACTAATAAGTCCATATGTTTCTCAAGGAATAGGATTAGAAAAAAAATATAACATTATAATAGAATATGAGAGTAATAAAGGAGATCTAAAGGGAGAAGATTACGACGATTTAATGGATAAGAGAGATAATATATATCCTTTTTTAGCGGGTAATGGCTACTCTAGAATAGAAGACCCAAAGATAATCACTGATAAAATAATGTTATTGATAAAATGGCTTGATGAAAAGCAAGTCCCATATTTTGGACACATATCAGTAGGAATAATACACCCATGTTTTAATATAAAAGATAAAGAGTTGATAAAAGAAATGATGATATTAGTCAAAAGAATAGGTGGACAAATTTCAGGTGAACATGGGATTGGAGTGATAAAAAAAGAATTTATAGATACTCAAGATAAGAAAATAATAGAAAATATTAAGAAAAGATTAGATAAGACAAACAAATTTAATCGAGGGAAAATAATAGATATTTAAACATTGTTTGTATAATTATCTCATGAAGATAAAAGTTAGTGTGAAGACAAATTCTAATGAAAACAAAGTAATAATCCAAGAAGAAGGTCTTAAAGTTTTTTTAAAAAAAATGCCAATTGACAATAAGGCTAATGAAGAATTAGTGAGGACTTTAAAAAAATATTATAAAAAAAATGTAAAAATAATAAAAGGATTTAAATCGAAAAATAAAATAATAGAAGTAGAAGATGGCGATTAAGTATGTTTATGCAGATGATGTGAAAAAAAGAGGGGAAGATATTATTAAAGTTTTAAATCTAGAACATATAGATTTAGAAAATATTGCTTTCATAAGAAGTTTTGGTTCTCGTTCAAAATATACAATTGCTAGATGTCATGCTTTGGGGAAGGCTATGCAGATAGGGATGAGAAGACAAACATCATTTTATTTAATAGAAGTAATTTCAGAAAAGTTTGACAAGTTAACAGAAGAAGATAAAATAAAAGTAATTATACATGAAATTATGCACATACCTAAAACATTCGGGGGAGGATTTATTCAGCACGATAAAGTAAATGAAAAAAATGTAAGTATATTATATAAAAAATATTTTGAATTAAAGTATGATAAAATTTTTATAGAAGGTAGGAAAAATATATCAGAAGAATGGTTTTAGAAATAATAAAATATAATGATAAAGGGAAATTAAAAGAAGTTAATGTAAAAAGAGTCAGCACATTTTCTTTGGGTTTAATGTTTAAGTCAAAAAGTGATCCATTATTATTTCAATTAAAAAGTCAAAGGAATGTTTCATTTACATCTATATTTTGTAAAAATTTTTTCATGATAGTTCTAGATGAAAACAAAAATGTCCTCGACAAAATTTACTTTAATAAAAGAAGGATTAAGGTTAAGTGTTTTGGTAAATACTTTATAGAATCATTATCAAGTATCGACGATAGCTCGTCGGAATATAGAAAGATTTAAATATAACCATTCTTTGTCTATATCATTGCAATCAAAAAAGCAAAAGGGAGGTGTAAAAGTGGGGAAAATAATTGTTAAGGGTGTTGTGACAAGAAAACCTGGTTATTTATATTATGTAGATGGCCAAGGCAATGTTTGTGAGGCTATGATGGCAAGAGGCGGAAAAAAGAAAAAGACAACTGCTAAGAAACCAGCAGCTAAAAAGCCTGTAGCTAAAAAGACTGTTGCAAAAAAACCAGCAGCTAAAAAGACTGTTGCAAAAAAACCAGCAGCTAAAAAGACTGTAGCTAAAAAGACTGTTGCAAAAAAACCTGTTAAAAAGAAAACAACTAAGAAATAGTTCTTTAATTTTACATCATATTCAATGAACTCATTGAGTAGGGAGACGATGAGTTCATTATTTTTTATATTTTTTATATTTAATCTGTTTTTCTAAAGAGGCTATTCTCTCTTAATCCAAATAAATGATTTTTTGTTTTTT
>CAZZNU010000028.1:0-5468 GCA_964655925.1 Candidatus Woesearchaeota archaeon
ATTTATTTTTTTATAAATAACATATTCTAGGGTCAGAATTAGAGAACCAATAACTAACCCGAAAATAACATCAGAGAACCAATGAACCCTTAGTACTAGTCTTGTAAATCCTATAAATATAGAGAAAAATCCGGCAAAGATGCAATTCATTTTTTTATTCTTAGACAATATAAATGCTAAACTCATGAAGAAAACTATTCCTAACAATGAGTGTCCGCTTGGGAAAGAGTAACCACTTTCTATAATAATTGAATTAATAGGGCGTGCTCTTTCTATAACATTTTTTAGTATGAAAATCAATATGGATGTAAAAAAAATCCCAGACATAAAAATTATAGAGGAGGTTTTAGATTTTTTGAAATAAATAAATATGAAAAGAACAAGAGAAAGCATAATTAGTACAATTGGGTCTAAAACAACAGAAATGAATTTAGACACAAAAGTCAAGGGAGCATTCTCTATTATAGTCATCCAATTGTTAAAAACTTTATCGACATACATAGCAATAATTTATATTTTATTTATTAATATCTTTGTCTTCTATCTTAATAGCTTTGCCGTTTATTATAGCGTCTGCTATTTTTTTTCTAGCGCAAATTATTAATCTATGAAATGTAGGCTGTGAGATATTCATTCTTTTGGCACACACAGATTGCTCTAATCCTTGTAAATCTTTAAGATTAACAGCTTCAAATTCATCAATTGCTAATACTACTTCATTTAAGCTACTCATAGGAATGCCTCTAGGCTTAAAATAAGTAGAGTTAGGTGTAGATAAAATTCTTCTGTATAATCTTGGTCTCCCTAATCTTCTCATTATAATAAACAAAAAATGTAATATATATAAATTTCTATTTAAGATTAAAATTACTCAATTTCTTTTAATCTTCTTTTGATTTCATCGGTCTCAAATTCTATTTCTCGTAGATTTGCTTCAAGGATTTTTTTTTCTTCATCTTTAGTTAAAGATATAGGTATTCCAAATCCTCTACCATACCCTCTTCGGTGCATTCTTCTCATACTTCCCATACAAGGGCCAAATCCTCTACCAGTCATAGGTCCAAAACCTTCGGGTCCAGTTCTATCCATATTAGGCATTTTTAATATCCTCCGTATTTACTTATGAATATATATTCAAAACACTATTTAAATGTTTCTATAAAAAAGAACAAAACTCAATCTTTTTAAAATAGATATACATAAAGACGGTATGGAAAAAAAATATCGTCAACCTATTGTAACTGTTTGTGGGCATGTAGACCATGGCAAAACATCTATTCTTGATAGAATTAGGGGAACCTGTATAGTTGCTGGTGAATGTGGAGGGATTACACAAAAAATATCTTCTGCAATTTTAACAAAGGAATTAATAAAGAGAGATGTAGGAGAAGTATTGGAAAAATTTAATATTCCTTTAAATATTCCCGGGATTTTGTTTATAGATACCCCAGGACATGCAGCGTTCTCAAACTTGAGAAAGAGAGGTGGATCGTTGGCAGATATTGCAATAGTAGTAATAGATATTAATGATGGTATAAAACCACAAACTTCAGAAGTCTTGCAATTGTTAAGAGCAAACAAAACGCCTTTTATTATTGCTTTAAATAAAATAGATAATATATCTGGGTGGAAAACATCTGATTCATTAAATTCATTTGAGTCAATAGATAACCAAAATGATAATGTAAAAGAAATATTTCAAGAAAAATACTTTACATTAGTAGGTGCCTTGAATGCTTATGGTATAAATCCTGAACTATATTTTAAAATAACAGATTTTACTAAGAACATAGCCGTTGTTCCATGTTCGGCCAAGACAGGAGAGGGAATATCAGAGATTATAGCAATGATTGTCGCACTGTCTCAAAAATATTTAACGGATAAGATTCAAATATCAGATGTTGCAAAAGGTGTAGTTCTAGAAGTAATAAAGAACAAATCTATAATTTACATAGAATGCATATTATATGATGGTATATTGTCTAACAAGGATGAGATAGCTATTGCTTCGTTTGATGGTATTATCAAAACAAGGATAAAAAATATCCAGGAGATTTTACCTCCTTGTGGATATAAAGTTGTGAATAAAGTCAAAGCAGCTACAGGAATTAGATTACAAATAAGTGAGAAAGATGAAATCTTGCCAGGAATGCCCTTTGAAGTTATAGATGATAATTTCGAAGAGATAAAGGAAAGATTTATGGACGATATTTCAGAAGCGGTAACAACAGATGGATATGGTATTAATGTAAAAGCAGATTCATTAGGAAGTTTAGAAGCATTGCTTGTTATATTGAGACAGAAGAACATTCCAGTAATGAATGCAAATATAGGACCTATTAATAAAAAAGATGTTTATTTTGCCAATTCATTAGAAGAGTTAGATAGAGTAATACTGGGTTTTAATGTCGAGAGTGAAAATATAGAAAATTTACCGGAATTAAAAAATGTTAAAATACTAACAGACCCTGTTGTCTATAAATTGATTGAAAATTTCGAATTTTGGAGAGAAACAAAACAAAAAGAAATAGAAAGGAAAAAACTATTAGAATTACCAAGAATTTGTAAATTTACAATATTAGATTTTGTTTTTAGAAATTCTAATCCTGCAGTTTTTGGGGTGGTGGTCGATGGAGGTACATTGAATAAAAGTTTGAATTTTATAAATAGTTCTGACGATAAAATAGGACAAGTAAAAGAGATACAGCATGAAAGAAAATCAATACAAGAAGCTCAAAAGGGGCAAGAAATAGCAGTGTCTATGCCTGGGGTTAACTTTGAGAGGCAACTGAAGATAGGAGAATCATTGTACACTAATTTAGGAGAATCTCAGTTTAGAAAATTTAAAGAATATAGAGATTTGCTAACATCAGATGAAAAATCTATATTAAAGGAAATTGCTGAGATAAAAAGGAAGACTTCGGGAACTTGGGGGATTTAAGTGAAAACAAAATATGAATCATATAGAGTGGGAAGTTTGCCTGAAGGATGCAAGTATTGTTTGAGAGGGGAAAAACTAGTTCTGTTTATAGGAGGGAAATGTTCAAGAAGCTGTTGGTATTGTTCATTGAGCAATTGTAGGAAAAATACAGATTATTCTATTGCAAATGAAAGAATAATTAAACAGGACTTGGATTTGATAAAAGAAGTAGAAGAATCAAATTCTAAAGGATCAGGAATAACAGGTGGTGATCCGCTATTATACTATACAAAAGTACTAAAATATGCAAAATTACTAAAAGAAAAATTTGGGGAAAAATTCCATATCCATATATACTTACCACCTAAACTTGTCACTAAACAAAAAATAAAATCTTTGGAACCATATATAGATGAGTTTAGGTTTCATCCAAATTTTTTGTTAGAGCAAGATGATGATGAAATGAGTAAGATAATTTTGACATCTGAAATTTGTGGCAGAGAAAAAGTAGGGCTAGAGTTACCTATGATACCTGAAAAGTCTAAGGAGATATTTGAGTATGTATCAAAGATAAAAAACAATATATCATTTGTTAATCTAAATGAGTTTGAGATTTCTGAAACAAATTTTGATATTATAACTAAAAAATATATCTTAAATGAAGATACTTATACTATTAGAAATTCTATTACGGAAGGGAAAAAACTTTTAAGGAAAATTAGAAAATTAAGACTAAGAGCACACTTATGCACAGCAAGAACAAAAAATTTTTATCAGTATATAAATCGTCTTAAGAACCATAAAATAGCCAATTATGGAAAAAAGACCAAGGATGGTAATGTGATTTATTTTGTAGTTTATTCCAAGAACTTTGAGGAAGATTTGGGTTTGATATCTAAGTATACGAATAAATATATTCCTGATAAGAAAAAATCTAGAATAATATTGTCTAGGGTGGTATTAAAAAAAATACATAAAAATACCAATTTAAAAATAGAAAAAATATTAGAACCTCCAGTATTTGACGCTGATTATTTAGAAAGAGATGTTGTGTACGATTGATAATTATTTAAATGCCTTTTTTAATCTTAATTTTAGGTCTAGGGTTTCTTTTTCTTTTCTTACCTGTTAATAACAATTTTTGTCTTCTTTTTCTTCTCGCAACTCTCCAACTTCTATTTCTATCGAATCTTTTTGGCTTATTACTGCTCGGCATCTTCATCTTCATCGTAATTTAGTTGAATGCCTTCGTCTTCCTCATCTTCGTCTTTATTATCTTCTAATTTTAAATTTTCAATTTTAATACTCGATATATTTTTAGCATCTAACACTCTTAAGTCGCAAAAAGCTAAAGGGTAAACTTTTTTCAATTTAGGTAAAATAATCTTTTGCAATTCAGAATTAAACAAAGATTCAGTAAGATCCAAATATGTGTTTGCCTTTACAAACTCTAATATATTTTCTCTAGCTGTAATCCTTAATTTGTTTTTGACGGCTCTAGAAACCTTTTTACGCGTAATTAATAATGGTTTTACATCAAGAATAATATCATCAGATGTTGTTGCCTTAAATGAATCTTCTACATAATCTAATTTTTTTCTAATAATTTTTGAGATGTAAGAGGTTAGTAACTCCATTTTTTTTGGAATAGCTATCAATGTGTCATTTAATTGCATAATTTGAAATGTTACATTTAATCCTTTCCCTCTTAACTTCCTAGAAAGATCAAGTTTTATTGTTTTAGAAGTCAAACTGTTAATCGTTCCGAGTGCTTCTATTGATGTCTTTAATAAAGGAACCTCAATTGTTATAAATTTTCTTTTTTCAGGAGCCATTATTCTATTATAAGTTTACTTGTTCTTATTCCTCCCTTTTGATATTTTGATTTGCCACATTCATTACATGTATACATTATATTAGTCTTTTTTGTTGTTTTTCGTTTTCCTTTTTGTTGATTCTTCATACGAGAGTACCTACCTTTATTACCTACTCCTCTCCATAATCCTCTTAACCTTATTCTTACTTTCCCTCCACGCTTTAGACTGCTAGCTTTATTCTTACTTGGCTCTTTTACTTTTTGCTCTGTCTTTTTATTGCAATATGGACAATATCTATTAACAGCTTTAGGCTTTTTCATATTCTAAACTAATATATTTACTTTTTAAAGTTTTGTATGTAGGTGTGTCGCAGTAGTCGGTTTACGGCTAACAGTAAACAGTAAACAGTAAACAGTAAACCGCTTAGCTTCCGACAAAACTATAAAGAAGTATAAATTTTGTTTTTAATGAGAATTAAGTTATTAGAACCCTCACAGAGAAAGTTTTTAGAGATTTGTAAAAATAATTTATCTTCGCCAAACGTTTTTTCATTGTTACAGTTTGGAATAAATTGTTCTGTTAGTTCTATGAAAAATTATTATACACAAAGAAGACTTCTACCAGAAGAATTGTTTTTAGAATTATGTCATTTAGCTAAGATTGATTTAGCTAAAATTAAATTTGAAAGAAAGGACGAAAATTGGGGAAAGGTCAAAGGCGGAATGATAAAA
>CAZZNU010000029.1:0-4388 GCA_964655925.1 Candidatus Woesearchaeota archaeon
GTAAATAGCAGTTTTTTTATGTTTTCCCATAATAAAATTTATTTTATTAAATATTTTTTTGCACTAAACATCTAAACATATATCGGAGCAGTTATTAGAACACGAATTGGTGTGCTTCAACTTAGATCAGGCTTGCCTTCATATCAACACAATGAGTCTAGTATTTCATTTTTTTGAATAAAACGCATTGTGTGATTAAATCAGTGCAGTGTTTAATCTATGGATCTACAATCAAGTCATATATGAAAAAGGCTTTTAGCTATTTCACAATCCTAACCTTAGTGAAAAGTATTTGGGCAAATTTGATGTTTTAAGAAATATTTTATGTTACTAGAAGCAGGTCTCTGTCTTTATATTAATATTTGGGCATCAATTACTCAACAATGCTTTTCTTAAGATATTTTTGGAGATAAAGTCTAAAAAATATGCAAAAACATATAAAGTTCGTATAATATACATTATATGAAGTTTTTAATATGAAAAACGAACGTTTTTTAAGCGTTTTAATAAAGTTTTTTATATAAGAACGTATTTTGGTAGTTAAAATGATAAAAAAATGCGAACTTTGCAATCAAGAGAAAGAACATCACGCTAAAGGCCTTTGTTATAATTGTTACAAAAAAACATATTGGAGGCCTAAGGTAGCAAAGTGCGGAAGGTGTGGAAAAACAAAAGAAATTCACGCAAAAAAATTATGTGCATCATGTTATAACATAGTTTACCATAGTGAAAACCAAAAGGCATATAATCAGAGAAAATCAAATAAAATCACTATTTCAACATATAAAAGGTTAACAAAAGAGTGTGTTATATGCGGATTTGACAAAATAGTCGAAATACATCACATGGATTTTAATAAAAATAACAATGAAGAGACTAATTTAGTGGGATTGTGTCCAAATCATCGTAGAATGGCTAGAATTTTTAGATATAGAGCTGAAATATACGAAATACTTGAAAAGAAAGGCTACGCTGTACAAAAAGATTCAAAGTACTTATTCTACCTAAACCATAGAAATGCCCACAAAAAGCCAAATAAGACAAAATAACTCACACTTTACTATCATATTAGCAATTTACTACCAGTATTTATCATAAATTATTTTAAATCTTAAATAAAATAGTTCGCATAATAAGAAAAACATCATATTTTTTAGCAGAAAAGTGAGAGTTGGGAAATTCTTGAACAAATAAAATAAACACAAATAAACACATAAAGAAAGCAAAAAAGTTAAGAAAAGTGAGAATAAAGAGATATTTTGTTTACAGAATACGATGTTTATAGACGATAAAACGCATCTAGAAATAAACAAAATAGTTATTCGGTATATCGAAAATCAAAAATAAATAAAAAACAGATACAAAATCTATAAAAATAAAAAGTTCGTATAATTAAAATGAATAAATTCGAATTTATTAAGCAGGTTGAGATAGAATTGAAGGTTTCAAAGAGTTCAGAATACACAGTTAAAAATTATATAAAAAATGTAGACGATTTCTTAACATTTATAGATAAATATCCAAAGGATATAACTGCTGAAGATGTGAAGTTTTTTTTATCCGAAAAATATTCTACTAAAGCGACGAGTTCTGTAATATTATTTTTATCGTCAATTCGTTACGCTTATCTTTCTGTTTTTGGTTTTGACCCAACACAAACCATAAGGCGTCCTAAAAAAGAGAAAAAAATCCCGGTAGTTTTATCCAAAAATGAAGTAAAAACGCTATTAAATTCTATATCAAATCAAAAATCAAAATTAATAATATCCTTAATATATGCGTGCGGATTAAGAGTTTCAGAATTAACGAATTTAAAAATAACCGATTTTGATTTTGAGCAAAACATAGGTAAAATAAAAAATGCAAAAGGGAAAAAAGATAGAATGTTTAATATTCCGCTTTTCTTAAAAGAAGATTTGAAATATCAAATAGAAAAACAAAGGAAGAATAAAAAAAGTTATTTGTTTACAGGTCCGAACGGAAAGTTAACAACAAGAAACATCCAAAAAATCGTGAAAAACGCGGCATACAAATCAAGAATAGGAAAAGATATCCACTGCCACACACTAAGACATTCGTTTGCCACTCACTTATTAGAAAATAATGTGGATATTAGAAAAATTCAGGAATTATTAGGGCACTCAGATTTATCCACAACTCAAATATACACTCATATTTCAAATAAAGAGTTAAGAAAAATCCCCTCACCAATAGATACATTGTAATTTTAACAGATTAGATAGATTTTTAAAAAAAAATAATTATTAAATAATACAGTCCCGTGGTCTAGTGGTCAAGGATATCGGACTCTGGCTCCGATGGCCGCGGTTCGAATCCGCGCGGGGCTATTTCCTTTAGAAATAATTATAAATAACCATAATTTAAGTTCATTATGAAGATTCAATCTTATTTAATTTCAGATAAAGTGTTTTCAAACACAAAAGAGGCACACAACTTATTTTCAGAAAAAAGGTTCGGAGAACGAATAGGTGAAAAAATATATTACACAATTGAAGAGGCATATTTTTTATACAAATCTAATAAAATGAATTTAATTTTTAATAACAAAGAACTCAAAGAAGAAGAAATACTAAATAAATTCACAAAAATAAATAAAACTTTTTTAACGAATTATTTTGTATATTCAGATTTAACAAATAAAGGATACTTAGTAAAGTCTGGGTTGAAATTTGGCGCAACATTTAGAGTTTATGAAAAAGGTTTAAAGTTGAAGAACAAACATGCAAAATGGATATGCTTTCCAACAGAATCTAAAAACAAAAATTCTTGGCAAGATTTCGCATCAAAAAATAGAGTCGCAAATTCAACTAAGAAAAAACTTTTGATTGCAATAGTTGATGAAGAAAATTCAATTAGCTATTATGAGTCAAGTTGGTTAAAATTAAATTAATCTAAATCACTAGCAACCTTTTTACCAGATTCTGTAAGAACTACTTTAAAATATCTATGATTATTTCTTGGATGTTTCTCCATAGTATTTACCTTTACAAATCCATACTCTTCTAATTCTTTACAATTATCTTTAACAGATAAATAATTTGTACTAAGTGCTCTTTGAATTTCTGTATAAGATAGAGAATTTCTTTCACTTAAAACCTTCAGAATTTCTTTTCTAATATTCTTTTTCTTCTTATTAGAATACATACTACAAATATGTAGGAATATTTAATAATAGTGGTTCACAAATATGTAGGTAGTAATATGAACGAGCAAAATATAGAACTAACAAAAGAACAAAGGTTGAAAAAGGAGAAGGAAGGCCCTAAATCATTAATTGAAGAACTTCCGAAAATTGTTGAGAGAGGTAAAAAGGAAGCTCAAAAAATTCTTGATGGAATAAGCGAGAAAAATAAAATTGTCTTGCAAACTAATGAGTTAGTTCTTCCAACAAAAGCAAGAGGTGGTTTAGATGTTTTTTTTGGACAGACAGTTAAGGAAGCGAATAAAAAAGAGATGCTTAATCGGATGATTTATGGGGATAATCTTTTGACTATGCAAGCACTTTTGGCAGGCGACGAGGCAACGGGTATGCCTTCTATGAGAGGAAAAATTGACTTGATTTATATTGACCCTCCGTTTGACTCTAAGGCAGATTATAGGACAAAGATTCATCTTCCGGGAACAGATATAGAGCAAAGACCTACAACAATAGAACAGTTTGCATATTCTGACACTTGGAAGAACGGGACAGTTTCATATCTTGAGATGATGGTTCCTAGATTAATTTTGATGAGAGAGCTTTTGAGTGAGCAAGGTTCAATTTATGTTCATATTGATTGGCATGTAGGACATTATGTAAAAATTATTTTAGATGAAATTTTTGGGAAAGAAAATATGATAAATGATATTGTATGGTGTTATACAGGTCCTAGTTCTCCAGGGATGAAAGGTTATGCGAATAAGCACGATAATATTTATTGGTATGGTAAAAGTAGGGATTTCATATGGAATGTAGATGAGGTTAGGTTACCTTATGCCGATTCTACAAAAAAGAATGAAGGTAAAAAGACAGGATTTACAACAGGTAATCCTAATTTAGTAGTTGAATTGAATCCTCTTGGGAAATATCCTGAAGACTGGTGGTTAATGCCCGTACTTGCACCAGCTAGTAAAGAAAAAACAGGATATGGAACTCAGAAATCAGAAAGATTAATTGAGAGAATAATCAAAGCATCTTCAAACGAAAATTCAATTGTTGCAGATTTCTTTGCGGGTTCTGGAACAACTGGAGCGGTTGCAGAAAAATTAGGAAGAAAGTGGATTATGTCGGACTTAGGAAAACCGGCTTGTATGATTATGAGAAAAAGATTAATTGACCAAGAGGCAAAACCTTTCTTATACCAATCAATCGGCGACTATCAAAAAGA
>CAZZNU010000030.1:0-3592 GCA_964655925.1 Candidatus Woesearchaeota archaeon
CTGCTTTAAATTCTAGTGCGTCGGCTCCTTCACCTTTTCTTTTATCTATTGCAACTATTTTTACAAGTCCAGAATGAATTGCTTCTTTTAGTTCAAAATTTGTGATTATATGTGGAAAGAAAAATTTTGTTCTTCGTTGTCCACTTCCTCTAACAATGTATGGAGTAGCTGAAAAATCTACTTGTAAAAAGTTTTCTTTTTTGTTCTTTGAGATTTCTGTAACTGCATTTTGCCAGAGTTTTTCTTCACTGTCAATTTTAGCGTCATCTCCTCCTAAATGGTGTGCTTCATCGTTAAATATTACTAAATCTTTTAGGTTTGCTAAAAATTCTATTTGCCTTCCTCTAATGTAATTTCTGTCTAAAACATCTAAAGTGTGTCCAGCTGTTGTTCCTGGAGTTCTTGGAAGAAGTCTTTTTACAATCACATCTGGAGATTCAAGTGGTTGCACCATTTCTGGCTCTTCATAATCGCTTGCAAGTAAGTGCCAATTTGTAATTGCAATCATTCCATTTGTTCTTGAACCAATATCTTCTTTTCTAATTGTGTTTGATTGAATAAAACCTAAAACTTCTTGTCTATAGTTCTGAGGTAGAAAAACTTCTTCAAATTTTTTAACATCTGAAGTTTCAAAGTTTCTCTTAATTGTTTGTTTCCCATCTTTATTTGTTTCAATAGTTTCTTTTCCTAAATATGCATCAAGTAATCTTTCATAAACAATTAAACCTGGAGCAACTAACAAGAAATTTTTTGAAAATCTACCTGATTTTGTTTCTTCGTATTTTGAGTTGAGGTATTGCCATATTAGAAGAGCATGTAAGACCCAAGTTTTTCCAGTTCCAGTTGCCATTTTTATACAATATTTAGGGTGTTCGTGTTTTTCTTTTCTTAAACTAAAAAAATCCATTTGTGTCAAAATATCTGGAGCAATAGAAGAATACATATCTGTTACATCTTTTGATTTTAAAACTTCATGAATATAAATCGTATTTAAGATTGCTTGCCATTGTCCTTTATGAAAATTAATATTTCTAACCTCTGCAAAATTTCCATTTGGATTCCAATATGTTAAAAGTTCTCTTGTAACTGGAGAAACTTTTTCTAATAAAGCCCCGCTTTCAAATTCTAAGTTCGCTTGTTTTGTAACTTCCTTTGCAAACTCTATTGGAAGTTCTCCGTTTAGTTTTTTAGTTGTTTTTGCCATACTATTTTATCATTTTATAAGTTAAATTTAAATCTTGAGAAATTTTTGAAACAAAATCTTTACTGTATCCATCTAAATCATGAGGGAATTCAAACTTATTTTTAATAGCATATTTTTTTGTTTTAACTAAAACTTCATTGAATAATTTATAAAAGTCCAATAAGTATTCTCTAACAAATGCTAGTCCGTTGTGATACCTGTCTGTAATAATATCTTTTTGAATGTAGACTGGAATATTCTTTTTTGTAAATCCTTGAAGATTTTTGGAAACATTTTCTTCTATCCTCTCTAATCTCTCATTTACCAAAACATTTGTTTTGATCTGATAAGTTTTGTTTAAATTCGCTCGATTAAAATTGTCTGAATATATTTCAAGCATAGCATAAATTTTATGAATTCTTTCATAAATAGAAATATCTAAATCAGAAACTCCTATTTCAAATCCCTTCTTAAATGCAGGGCATGATAGAATACCAAAAGAGATTACTCCTTTTTGTTGCTGGACTAAATTCCAATAAGCTCTATGAATATTTCTTTTTAGCTCATATAAAATCATAATTAAATGATTATATTCTCTCAAATTATCCTTATTTTTATCCTTATTTAGTTGATAACGCACTCCGAATAATACTATTGTACTCCCAATTAAACTTCCTAAAGTAGAAATTAACACTGTTGTCCAATCTATCATTTTATTTAAAAACCTCTTTTTGTTTTTTGTCTATTTTTTCAAGCGTTTTTTGAGCATTAACCAACCTTTCTTCATTTCCTTTTTTATTTTCTATTTCTTTAATTAATCCAATTAATAATTCTCTTGTAGAAATAGCACATTCCAAGCATTCTTCATCAGAAAGTTGATGTATACCTTTGCTTAATATATCGTATAATGTTTTAAGAGGATTATTTTGAATTATTTCATCAGTAATAACTTCCTTGACAATTTCTATTTTCTTTTCTGCATTCTTTTCTTTTTTAACTTTTTCAAGAATTTCTTCATACTCTTTTATCTTTTCTTTAGGAAAAAACTCTTTTATCTTTTCAAGAACCTCATCAATTTTTAATTCAATGATTCTACGATAGTATGCAAAAGCCCCAATCCCATAACCTTGCGTTTCACAGGTTCTTCCTTTTTTATATAACTCTTCAATAAAACTATCTTCTAAAGACTCAATTTCCTTTGGAAGAGAAATATCTATCGGAGGAAATTGTCCAATTTTTTTAACTTTTCTATCTTGGATGTTCAATGAAAAAATTCTTTGTTCTTTTTTACACATTGCACACACATAGCATAAATGTAAAAATCCAGATTCTTTTTCATTAACCATAATATCTGAGGAAGTTATGCTTCTTCCAATACCCTTAATTTTTTCTACTCCATTTAAAATAGCACTTATTAAATTGAATGTTTGATTACTCTTGCAGTTTTTACAAAATATGTTTAGGCTTTCGCTATCTAATCCAGAATAATTAATTGGAAGTAATTCTATCTCGGGAGAATAAAGATTTTTTTCTTCTAAAAAATTTCGTAGTTTTCCCATCTCCCCTATGCAACCTCCTCCACTGCAATACTCTCAAAACCAAAAACATCAACCGCTTTGACACAAATTTTTCTTTTCCCTTTTATTTTAGGGACAATTAATTTCGTCCTTTCAGTTACCCTAAATTCTTCAGCATCCTTTTCTTTATTTTGCCTGTAATCTTGCCACTTGCTTCTAAAAACTTCTCCGTCATAATCTGGGTCAATGCTCCAATATTCTATCAAGGCCAGAGGGTCTTTTTCTATAACTTTTTCTAGCTTTTCTTTATTTGCTTCGTCTAAAGGCAAAACATCTGGAGAAAGAAGAACATAATCATCAAGCTCTATGTCTATCTCATCATTTTCTCCAGCTGGTTTTGATTTTATTGGTTTTATTTTTAGATATTGTAATGAGGAGAATTTTATCTTTCCGGATTTTATTAGGGAATCGTAACTTGCTTTTGTTCTTAGTTTGTCTAATAAGTCGTGAGGAATTACTAAAACTTCTATTGCGTCGTCATTTAAACTTTTGATTGCTTTGGCGATATCCACAGAGAAATTCCAACCGAGTAAAATTACTTTATTAAATCCGTATTGTCCTCTATATTCTTGTGCTTTCTTTAGAGAATTGTATCCGGTGATTTTGTTTGGAGAGTCAGCCATAACAAGAGTTTTTGATTGTTTAATATAACCTAAATTTGTTGGGACTCCTTCTTCAGAGAAGGGTATTGCCCCAAATAAATTAATTACTACCTGAGATAAATCTCCTATTCCCTTTATTTCGGAACCGCTAGCACCCCTCAATCTTCCAAATTGTTCTTTTTGATAGTCGCCGATTGATTGGTATAAGAAAGGTTTTGCCTCTTGGTCAA
>CAZZNU010000031.1:0-3236 GCA_964655925.1 Candidatus Woesearchaeota archaeon
TCCCTATAAAAGACAATATTATCCTTGTCAGATTAATAGTTAAGAATTCAAAAATGAAATATATTATGTATAAGTTACCCACACCCAATAAAAAAATAATCACATATCTTAAAAAAATATCAGCAACTTCTTTATCTTTCATTTAAATTAAAACAACATATAATATAAAAAACTAATCATGTCTGCTAACTTTCTTCTGTTTTTTCGCATTAATTATTACTAAAACGAATAATAATAGGACAAAAAAGCCTAAGACACCAGCTAACACATATAAAAATAACTCATTATCGAAATTTAATTTCAAGCCTGGCTTCTCTATTTTTAACGATACCGGTTGAGTGAATATATTCCCATCCTCGTCTACTAACTTTAATGTAAAATCTAGTACACCTTCTAATAGTGGCTCAAATCTAACATTAACGACTGTACTTCCTCCAGATGTTAGCGTAATTTCTGAACTAGACATCGATATTAAATTCGCAATTGAATCATCATATCCTTCCACCGATACTCTATATTTATTTGTTATACTATCTCCATTTACGACTGTTACCGATATGCTAGATTCCTTACCTACTACGGCATCCCCAATCAATCTCGCACTTATTGTTGGTTTAATTATAGCACATCCACCATCTATTTTCAAATAATACTTATACTTAGAAGTCATACCTTGTCCATTTTTATACAAATACTTGTCTGATATTTTTTCATTTTTATATACATCAAGTTGAACCAAATATTCCCTACCTTCTACTAATCCTTTAGGCACATCAATTTCGTATTGAAAATCAAAATATTTGAAAGAATCTAAATCATCATTAAACCCAATTACCTCATCAAAGTCCAACTCCTTACTCCATATATTCAAGTAAACTCTATTATTACTTAAACTGTCATCCCCCACATTCCACAATTCTCCACTAATTATTGCTTTCTGACCACAATTTACTGTCGAGCTTAAAGTTTCCACATTAGAAACCACAACAAATTCATCGTCCGTTATTATATCGAATTCTAAATCAGATGCTAAGTTATAACTATATCTACCATAAGTATTCTTACCGTTCATCTCGCTTCCACTCGCCTTTATTTTACCAGTAGCTGTAACTAGAAGAGAATAATCAGTGTTTCCTGATCTTAAGCTTCCGATATCCAAAAACAAAGTTCCTCTTACATCCAAATAATCATCATCATCTAAATCAAAGTTATTATCAGAAAGCTCAAAGTCTTTCTCATTAAATATACATCTTCGTTTAGATTTATCGTAAACACAAATGTTCAATTTTATCCCCTTAACTCTATAGTTTCCATTATTTTCAACAGTAAAATCCACTCTCATTGTGTCAAATGGATAAAATCCGTCATCATCATCTCCAATTCCATCCACTATTGAGAAATCTAAATCTACTATTTCTAATATATTAGTCTCATAATCTTTTTCTCCAGAATTGAGCCTTAGTAAAAATTCATCTTTATCTGTACTATCAGTTTCATCAACTATTTTTACTTTTGTAGTATAATCATTATATTTAAAATCAAAGTTATTCTTTACAAGAGAGACAGAAACAGACATACTACCACTAGCATCTAAGGTAACTTGGCTTGGGTAGGTAAATGTAATATTACTATCAACATTATATTTGTTTATTATTGGATCTATAGATAAATTAACCACTTGGCTTGCCGCTCCATTAATGTCAAAAGTAAAACTAGAGTTATCTTCATATATATTTAAGCTAGATAATGATAAACTAACCGCAGCACTACTAAATCCAATTAAAACGACTGCTAAGAATATCAAACTTAAACCAAACATTTCTTTTCTCATATTGTAACTTTAGAGTTAATACTTTATAAAGATTTCTATTTTGTTGTGCCATATAAAAATTCGGTTACATCTTCTAGGTTTATTATCCTATCATCGTCTATTCCTAACCCAAAACAGGCTGTATTTACAAATATTTTTATGTTTACAAAATTCTCAAACTCTGAAACATCCACATTATCCGTTTCAAAAATATATACATTCTTACCTAACTTTTCTATCATTTTTTTTACTTTTAAAACAGAGTTAGATTTTTGACCTACTTTATTAGAAACTAATAACCCTATATTCTTATTTATCAAAAACTTGTTTTTCTTTAGTTTAATTTTCTGAATATATTTTTCTAAATCTTCTCTTTTTACTCTAGTTAAGACTTCTCCATTAAAAACATAAATTTCTTCATTTATAATTAAAGCATTATTTAAGGCATGGAACGTTCCATCACACAATAAAAGAAATTCTTCTCCGTTTTTATCAAAAGCTTGTGGCTGACACCCTACTACATGTCCTTCATAATAAGCACCTTTTTTTATAAATACCTTTTTCCCTTTTCTTTCTAAATATTTTTTAACGATTGGCAATAAATCCAAATATTGTACACTCGCCGCTAACGATATTTTTTCCCCTAATATAATGTCTAAGCTAGTTAAATTTAGTTTTTCAGGATATTTTTTTCTTACCTCTACAAACATTAATTCCACCATTCAGAATATTATATTAGTAAATATTTAAACATTAAGCTTTTGGGGAAAGTGCTGTCCAATTAAAAATAGATTTTTAAAGTCCTTCATACAGTTATAAGTATGAAAAAGGAAATTTTATTTATAACAGGAAATGAGAACAAATTTAGAGAATTTAAAGAAATTATTTCTTCAATAGAATTAAAGAGAGAAAAAATAAATCTGCCAGAGTTCCAAGGAGATATAGAAGAAATCGTAAAAGAAAAAGCAAAAATTGCATCAGAAATTACTAAAAAGACATGTTTTGTAGATGACACTTCTTTATGTTTTAATGAGTGGGAAGGACTCCCTGGCCCATATATCAGAGATTTCATAGAAAAGATGGGACCAGAAAAACTCTCAAAGGCACTTCTTAACAGCACAGAAAACATTTCCGCAAAAGCTATAACATCAATTGGATATTGTGAACCTGGAGGTGAACCAATTTGCATCCAAGGAATAACAGAAGGTACAATCTCATTGCCAAGAGGTGATAAAAATTTTAAAGGAGGATGGGACACTATATTTGTACCAAATGGTTCTAAATTGACAAATGCTGAAATGGAGCCAGAAGAAAAACACACTTACTCTCAAAGAACAAAGGCAATTAAAAAGTTCGAAATATTTTTAGATTCATTATCTTAAGTTTTAACACGAAACTTTAACCTTAAACTATATAGAATAAATAT
>CAZZNU010000032.1:0-2442 GCA_964655925.1 Candidatus Woesearchaeota archaeon
ATAGTGCTATAACAACTGTCAAAGTTAAAAAAATTGCTAACACTATCAAGATTAGAAAGAAAGAGGATATTTTATTTTTTCTTATTTCCTCATAAAAAGAAGTTCTTTTCATTTCAATAATAATAATTAAAATTTAATTCTAGGAGCAATTTTTTCTTCTTCTGGAATTTCGAAATACTTGACTTCGTTAAAATTATAAAGTTTCGCAAACCATTTGCCCGGAATAACTTTTACAGTATTATTGTAACTCATTATTGAATCATTGTAGTACTGTCTAGCATATGCTATCTTATCTTCTATTGATGATATTTCCTGTTGTAATTGTAAAAAGTTTGCACTTGCTTTTAGATCTGGATAGTTCTCTGCAACAGCAAACATATTTTTTAAGGCTGATTGCATTTTATTACTAGCTTTTATTTTTGATTCAAATCCTTTTGCATTCAAAAAAGAAGTTCTAGCCTTAGTAACTTCTGCAAAAACAGTTCGTTCATGCGTTGCATATCCCTTTACTGTATTAACTAAATTAGGAACTAAATCGGCTCTCTTTTTCATTTGAACACTTATTTGAGATTCTGAGTTATCTATTCTTTGTTTTAATATTACAAATCGATTATAATATGTGAAAAATACTATTAATAGTAGAACAAATATCCCTAATAATATCCACATTACCATATTCTATCTTATAAAATAAAGTTTATAAATCTTATTAGATTAGTTTATCAATGGTTAAGGTAGATAAAGATAAATGCATAGGATGTGGTTCTTGTGTTGCTGTTTGTCCAGATGGGTTCCAAATGAAAAATGGCAAAGCTATTGTAATAAAAGAGATGCCTTGCAGCTCTGATGCTTCAAATAGTTGCCCTGTTAATGCTATCTCTATATAGAAATACTTAAATAAAGATATGAATTATTTTTCATATGAATAATTATCATGTTTTTTTTAGTAATTTGGCTAACAGTTTAAGGATGGACATTATCTCTTTACTGAGCGTATCTCCTAGAACTGTAAGTGAGATTGTGGAAGAATTAGATGTTGAACAAAGCAAAATTTCTCACGCCTTGAGATATCTAAGACAATGCTCAATAGTTGTTTTTAAACAAAAAGGAAAAAATAAAATTTATTTCTTAAATAAAAAAACAATTGTACCTATTTTAAAAATTATTGATAAACATGCAAATCTTTTTTGCAAAGGAGGGAATTGCTTTTATGGAAATTTATCTGGATAATTCCTCTACAACTAGAATAGATGAGTCTGTAATCAATGAAATGGTTAGTTTTTCTCGGCATTTTGGAAATCCATCTAGTGCACATAGTTTAGGAAATTTTGTTAAAGAAAAAATAGAAAACTCTAGAAAGAAAATTGCTGACTATATTAATGCTGATAGTAGTGAAATCATTTTTACTAGTGGTGCTACTGAAAGTAATAATTTCGCTATAAAGGGACTCGCCATATCAAATCCGAATAAAAAACATATAATAACATCTGTAATAGAACATCCTTCAGTTTTGAACAGTTGTAAGGCACTAGAAAAACAAGGTTACAAAATAGATTATGTGAAAGTAGATAAAGAAGGTATAGTAAATGTTGAAGAAATAAGAAGGAAAATTAGAGGTGATACTCTTCTTGTTAGTATCATGTTAGTAAACAATGAAATAGGGACCATTCAACAAATAAAGAGTATTGGTAAAATTTGTGAAGAAAAAAATGTTTATTTCCATACGGATGCAGCTCAAGGTTTTAAGAAAATGCCAATAGATGTCAATGAAATGAAAATAGATTTAATGAGCGTATCAGGACATAAAATAAATGGACCAAAGGGTATAGGTTTTTTATATATAAAATTAGGAACTAGAATTCGTAGAGTTATGGACGGCGGTGAACAAGAATTCAAATTAAGAGCTGGGACAGAAAATACACTAGGAATTATTGGTATAGCTAAATCTTTAGATGTAGAAATGAATAAAGAATATGTTAAAAATCTCAGAGATTATTTTCTAGAAAAGTTGAGTAAACTTGAGGGTGCAAAAATAAACGGTTCGATAGATGAGAGGGTTTACGATAATATAAATATTTCATTTTATGGGATAGATGGAAATGAGCTTGTATCATTGTTAGATAAAGAAAAAATATATATTTCCAGTAGTTCTGCCTGTGCTTCGTACAATCTAAAAGAAAGCCATGTTCTGAGTGCTATTCTAACTGACCCATTATATATTCATGGGAGTATTAGAATGACCTTAGATAAAAATATAACAAAAGATAAGTTCATTATAGCTATTGATGGTCCTGCCTCGTCAGGTAAAAGCACCACTGCTAAAGAGTTAGCCAAAGCTTTGGAGTATGTCTATCTAGACACTGGAGCCATGTATAGGGCTTGCGGTTTGCAGGCTTTTCGTGAGGGTATCGTCTTAAATGACGAACCGGCTCTGACTCAAAT